>NZ_RZSF01000197.1:0-12505 GCF_004023325.1 Mesorhizobium sp. M1A.F.Ca.ET.072.01.1.1
GGGGAGGGGGGTGGCTCACGCCATCGCGTGGCGATGGTTGGCCGAATAGTGGCCGGTCAAATGATGTTCGAGCTGGCGCTCGATGTCGGTGAGCAGGCTGGAGGCGCCGAAGCGGAACAGCTGCGGCTCGAGCCAGGGCCGGCCAAGCTCTTCCTTCATCAGCACCAGCCAGTCGAGCGAGACCTTCGCGGTGGAAATGCCGCCCGCCGGCTTGAAGCCGATCAGATAGCCGGTCTCCTCGAAATAGGCGCGGATGGCGCGCACCATCGCAAGCCCGACGGGAAGCGTGGCGTTGACGCTTTCCTTGCCGGTCGAGGTTTTTATGAAATCGGCGCCCGCCATCATCGCCACCATCGAGGCCAGCATGACGTTGCGCAGGGTGGCGAGATCGCCCGTGCCTAGGATGACCTTGAGATGGGCTTCGCCGCAGGCGGCGCGCATGGCGACGATCTCGTTGAACAGTTCGCGCCATTTGGCGCCGTAAACCAGCCCGCGCGGGATGACGACGTCGATCTCGTCGGCCCCGTCCTTCACCGAGGCCTCGATCTCCTGCAGGCGGGTCGAGAGCGGCGCAAGGCCGTGCGGGAACGCTGTGGAGACGGCCGCGACATGGATGCCTGTGCCACGCACCGCATCCACGGCCGTGGCCACGAAGGGATGGTAAACACAAACCGCCGCGGGGCGGATCGTTTCGTCGGCGATGCCGAGGCCCTCGACGATATCCCGGCGCAGCGGATTGATCGCTTTGGCGCAGAGCCGGCGCACACGCTCGTCGGTGTCGTTGGAATTCAGCGTGGTCAGGTCCATGCAGGCGATCGCGCGCAGCAGCCAGGCGGCCTGGTTGTCGGCCTTGATCGAGCGCCGCTTGGTGAGGGTGGCGACGCGGCGCTCCAGCGCCGAGCGGTTGACGCTGCGCACGGATTCGAGGAAGCCGAGGTCCAGCTTCATGCCAGGATTGCGGGCAATGCCGTGCTCCAGCGGCATCGGCGTGTTGGCGGCGGCACGCGCCGGCAGCGGCATGATCTTGGACACGCCTGCGCCGGCCTCGCGGATGGTGCTGCTCATCTCCTGCCCTTTCATTCAGCGACGTGCACCGAAGATAGCCCGCGAAGTTGTCCTTCACGAGTCCTTCAGTGGCTCATAGCGGAAAAAGGCGGCAAAAGCAGTAGGTTTTTGACCGCATGGTCAAAACACTGGGAGACGCGCCTCAGCCGACGAAGGCGCGCTCGACGACGAAGCTGGCGGGGTGGCTGAGCGAGCCCTCCTGGAAGCCGAGGCTTTCGGCGAGCTCCTTGACGTCCTTCAGCATGTGCATCGAGCCGCAGATCATGATGCGGTCGGTCTCGGGATTGAGCTTGTCGATGCCGAGGTCGGAATAAAACTTGCCCGAGCCGATCAGGGCCGTGATCCGGCCCATGCGCGCCGACTCCTCGCGGGTCGTCGAATTGTAGAGCGTGACACGCCCGCCGGTCAGCTCGCCGATCAGCGGATCGGTCTCGAGCGCAGCCACCAGTTCCTGGCCGTAGGTGAGCTCGGCGTTGTCGCGGCAGGTGTGGGTGAGGATCACCTGATCGAACTTCTCATAGGTGTCGGGGTCGCGCAGCAGGCTGGCGAAAGGCGCGATGCCGGTGCCGGTCGAGATCATGAACACGCGCTTGGCGGGCGTCAGCGCGTCGAGCACCAGCGTGCCGGTCGACTTCTGGCGCAGGATGACGGTGTCGCCGACCTCAATCTTCTGCAACTCGGAGGTCAGAGGACCGTCCGGGACCTTGATCGAGAAGAATTCGAGCTCGTCGTCCCAGGCGGGGCTGGCAACTGAATAGGCGCGGAAGATCGGCTTCTCGGCATTGGGCAGCCCGATCATGACGAACTCGCCCGAGCGGAAGCGCAGCGACTGCGGGCGGGTGATGCGGAACGAGAACAGGCGGTCGGTGTAGTGCTTCACCGACACCACGGTCTCGGCATAGACATTGGCCGGGATCGGGAACTGCAGCGGCTTTGCGCCGGCGAGGTTCAACGCGGATGTCGTGTTCATCAAACCCAACTTTCCGGCGCGGACGCGAGGCGCTGGCGCCAAACTTGCTCATGCGCGCCCGAACGGTCAGGTTCCGACGTGCTCTCTGCACACTGCCAAGCGGTAAGCTCTTGTGTCCGGAATTTATTAGTATACAAATGATCTTCAGGTCAAGATGGCAGCGTAAAACGGCTTTCCAAACCGAGGCATATCCGTAGTCCTGGCATTTCGGGTTTCGGCAATGAATGAGAAATTTTCGGCGTCGGCGGGAAGCGTGGTTGCCGGCATCGATGTCGGGGGAACCTTCACCGATCTGCTCCTGATCGACGGCAAAGCCGGCGGCAAGGTGCACATCGCCAAGACCCCGACGACGGTGGAAAATCAGGCCTTCGGCGTGGTCGCCGCACTTGGCGCGACCGGCTTTCCGGTTGAGGGCATCGACCTCATCGTGCACGGCACGACGACCACCACGAACGCCGTGCTGGAGCGCCGGCTGGCCAGGACCGGCATGATCACGACGCGCGGCTTCCGCGACGTGATCGAGCTTGGACGGCGCACGCGGCCGCAAGCCTATGGCATGACGGGCACCTTCGTGCCGGTCATTCCGCGCGATCTGCGGCTCGAAGTGTCGGAGCGCGTCGAGGCATCCGGCGCGGTTCGCCTGCCGCTCGACGAGGCCGAAATGCGCGATGCCGTGAAAAAGCTGCTCGACGCCGGCTGCGAGTCGCTCGTCATCCATTTCCTGCATTCCTACGCCAACCCCTCGCACGAGCGGCGCGCGGCCGAGATCGCGGCGGAGCTCTGGCCGAACGGCCACATCACCACCGGCCATGCGCTGCTTTCGGAGGCGCGCGAATTCGAACGCGGCGTGACGGCGGCGGTCAACGCCTCGGTGCAGCCGATCCTGGAGCGCTATGTCGAGCGGCTGCGCAAGGAGCTCGCGGCGAAAGGCTATGCGCGCGACTTCCTGATCATGAACGGCAATGGCGGCATGATCTCGGCCCGCTTCGTCACGCAGGAATCGGCAAAGACCGTCATGTCCGGTCCGGCTTCCGGCGTCATCGCCGCCGCTTACACGGGAAAGCGCGCCGGCTTCGCCAACTTGGTGACCTACGATATGGGTGGCACCTCGACCGACGTGGCGCTGATCCGCAACGCCGAGCCCGCGGTCTCGAACGAGATCGAGATCGAATATGCGATGCCGATCCACGTGCCGATGGTGGCGGTGCACACCGTCGGCGCCGGCGGCGGCTCGATCGCGCGCGTCGACGCCGCCGGCCTGATCCAGATCGGTCCGGAAAGCGCCGGTGCCAATCCCGGCCCGATCTGCTATGGGCGCGGCGGCACGGAACCCACCATCACGGATGCCAATCTGGTGCTCGGGCGGCTGGCGCCGAAGAAGCTGCTTGCGGTCGACAATCCGGTCACTGTCGAGCGCGTCACCGCAATCTTCGAGGACAGAATCGGCAGGCACACGGGCCTTTCCGGCGTCGAGGCGGCCGGTGCCATCTTGAGGCTCGGCAACATGAAGATGGCGGGCGCCATTCGCATGGTTTCGGTGTCGCGCGGCCACGACCCGCGCGATTTCGCGCTGTTCGCCTTCGGCGGCGCCGGGCCGCTGCACGCGACGGCGCTGGCCCGAGAACTCGGCCTGCCGAAGGTGGTGGTGCCGGCACGCCCCGGCATTACCAACGCGCTCGGCTGCGTCGTCGCCGACCTCAGGCACGACTTCGTCAATACGGTCAACCAGCCGGTAGCGAGCCTCGACGAAGCAAAGCTTCGCGAGTTGTTGGAACGGCACCGAAACGAAGGCGAGTCGCTGATCGGCAAGGAAGCGGTGAAGCCCGATGCAATCCGCGTCACCCACTCCGCCGACATGCAATTCGTCGGCCAGACGCACATCATCAACGTGCCGCTGCCGTCATCCTCGGTTTCACGGACGACGCTGCAGCAGCTGTTCGAAAAAGCCTATTTCGCGCGTTTCAAGGTCGAACTGCCGGAGATCCGCGCCAATCTCGTCAACCTCAACACCTCGGTGACGGGTGTGCGGCCGCAGATCGACCTGTCTCAGCTGATCGACCCGGCAGGACGCGCGGCGACGCTGGAGGAGGCGCGGCGCGAGATCCGGCCGGTCTGGTACAGCGGGCGCTGGCACGACACGCCGGTCTATGCGCGCGAAAGGCTGCCGCTCGACGCAACAATCGAGGGACCGGCGATCCTCGAGCAGATGGACGCCACCACCGTGCTTGAGCCCGGCGATCATGCGCGTTCGGACGCCGACGGCAACATCATCATCGACATCGGCGAGGCCTGACAATGGCAGTCGAAGGGGCAAAGCTCGACACGATCACGCTTTCGGTGCTGCAGGCCGCCCTGCAGCAAGTTTGCGATGAGATGGATTTGACGTTTTCCCGCGCCGCCTTCTCGCCGGTCATCGCCGAGGCCAATGACCGCTCCGACGGCATCTATTCCGCCGTCGACGGCTCGCTCATCGCGCAAGGCAGCCAGGGCCTGCCGGTGTTCGTCGGCGTCATGCAGTATTCGACCAAGACGGTGATCGAGATGATCACCGACGGGCGCTGCCTGACCCCCGAGCCCGGCGACATCTACATCGTCAACGACCCCTATCTCGGCGGCACGCATCTGATGGACGTGCGCTTCGTCATGCCGGTCTACCGCGACGGCAAAATCTTCTGCTGGCTGTCCAACACCGGCCATTGGCCGGATATCGGCGGCTCGGTGCCTGGCGGCTTCTCGGCCTCGGCCACCGCCGTCGAACAGGAAGGTCTGCGGCTGCCGCCGGTGAAGCTGTTCAAGAAGGGCCTGCTCGATCCCGAGATCTACGGCATCATCTGCTCCAACATCCGCGTCGCCGACCAGCGCATCGGCGATATCCGCGCGCAGGCTGCGGCGCTGCTGATCGGCCAAGACAGGCTCAATGAAATCCTCGATCGTTACGGCGACGAAACCGTCCTCGAGGCGATCGCCGAACTGCGCCGGCGCGCCGCCGAGCAGATGCGCGCCTCGATCGCCCTTATCCCGGACGGCACCTACCGCTCGCAGGCCTTCGTCGATTCCGACGGCGTGGTGAACGAGCCGCTGACCATCAATCTCGCCGTCGAGAAAGAGGGCGACTCGCTGACCTTCGACTTTGCCGGCTCATCGAAGCCATGCGCCGGGCCGATGAACAGCGTATTGGCGACGACCTTGTCGTCGGTCTATCTCGCCATGCGGCATATCTTTCCGGAGGTGCCGATCAGCGCCGGGGCCTTCGAGCCGCTGAACGTCAAGCGGCCGGAGGGCACGTTCCTAGACGCCAAATACCCACGTCCGGTTTCGGGCTGCGCGGCGGAGGTTTCACAGCGCATCGCGGAAGCGGTGTTCGCCGCGATGGTGCAGGCGCTGCCAGAAAAGGTGACAGCGGCGCCCGCCGGCTCCAGCGGCAATTTCGCGCTCGGCGGCAACGACCCGGCGCGCGGCCGCGACTATGTCATGTACCAGATCTCCGGCGGCGGCTATGGCGGCAATGCCGGCCATGACGGCTTGAGCAATGGCTGCTCGACCATCGGCATTTCGAAATCGCCGCCGGTCGAGATCATGGAGCAGGCCTTTCCGGTGCTCTACCGCCATTACGCGCTGCGCGAAGGCTCCGGGGGCGCCGGCAAACATCGCGGCGGCTTCGGGCTCGCCTACGAGGTCGAGATCCTGCGCGGTGAAGCCCGCGCGTCGTTCGTTATGGACCATGGCCGTTTCGGGCCGCAAGGCGCGCTTGGCGGCAGGGACGGCGCGCCGAACAGCGTGACCGTGTTCCGGGGCGGCGAAGCGCATGTGCCGCCGCATCTGTCGAAAGAGCAGGACATTGCGCTCAAGGCCGGCGACCGCGTGCGTGTCGGCACGCCCGGCGGCGGCGGCTATGGCGATCCGCGCGAGCGTGATCCGAAACAGATCGCCGAGGATGTCCGGCTCGGCTATTATACGCCTGAGCAGGCGCGAGAGATGTTCGGGGTCGATCCGGTGGTTTGATCAGGCCAGCTTCGCCAGCAGCCGCAGGAAGGTTGAGGCCTCCTTGGCCGTCAGCGGCGCCAGCGTTTCCTCGGTGATGGTGCGCGCAAGCGGGATCAGCCGCTCGATCGCGTCGCGGCCTTCAGCCGTCAGATTGACCAGCAGCCGCCTCTTATCCACCTCGTGCTTGGAAAGCTCGACCAGCCCGCGCGCCTTCAGCCGGTCGATGACGCCTTTTACGGTCGCGGCATCCATGGCGATCAGCGTGCCGAGCTGGTTCTGCGAGGTCTCGCCGATGTCGTAGAGCTTGGCGAGAGCGGCGAATTGCGGCGGCGTCAGATCGCCGATGTGCGAGGCGAAGATCGCCACATGGCGCTGATGCGCCTTGCGCAGGATGAAGCCGACCTGGTCCTGCAGATGGTAGTTGTTCTCGTCCAGCTCTTCGGCTTCGACCAGCCGCAGCAGATTGTCCTCGCCGCTCATCTCAAGCCGTCCCAAGCCTTGATGTCCGCGGCCGCAAGACCGCCCATGCGGTTGTGGACTCGCGGGCCGCAGGTCATGGCGAGGCAGAACAGGATCTCATCGGGACGCGGGCCGTCGCTGATGCCGACTTCCATCGCGTCGAAATGGCTGCGCACATAGGCGGCGTTGATGTGGCCGAGCGGGACATCGAGCCGTGCGCCGAAGGCGCCGACCTTCTTCGCCGATGGCACGATCGCCTTGGCGTCGCCGAGCCGCTCGCGCATGGCGTAGCCGCCGGGCACGTGCCAGAGCGCGCCGTGCTCCAGTTCGCCGGCACTGCCGACGATGGCGCCCTTGCCGTAACCGTCGATCTTTTTCACATCGCCGCCAAGGGCTGCGATCAGCCTGTCGGAAAGCAACAGCCCGAGCGGCTTCAGGTCCTCCATCGCGCCCTGCAGGTCCTCGACATATCGACCGGCAAACGGGTTCTTGACCACGGCGAGAGCCGCGGCGCGCAGGCGCGGCTCCTTCGCCGCTGGGCCGCCGTCGTGGAAGATCTCTTCGGTCAGCACCGCGACCTTGCGGATCGGGAATTCAGGCATGGGCAGTTTCCTTCGCTTTATGCTTGTTGGGCGCAGCGAGCGCCACGGAGCCACTGATGCGGGTTTGGCCGGCAAGGAACAGCGCCGACGCCGCGATCAGGCCGCGCCGGCGAAAATTTTCGGCGACGGCAAGGCCGTTGTCCAGCGCCCGGGCCACCTCGCCGGGCGCTAGCCCGCCGACGCCCTGCGTCACCAGCCGTTCGCCGAGATCGCTGTCGGGCGAAAGATCCCGCGCCGGCACGCGATGAACCGCCGGATGCGCAGGCAGGTCGACCGCGTTGGCAATCAGCGTCGCCGCGGCATCCGCCTCGGCGCCGGTCCGCGCCAGCACGGTGACCGCGTCGGCGATGCCCAGCGAAAAGGAGCGGCCGCGCCAGCCACTGGTGGCGACGCCGCGCACGCCGTCTTCGGCGCGGATCGTGATCCGGTCGGCCATGCCGTGCCCGGTGCCGGCGATCGCCAGCGTTATTGTCTCGCCCTTACCGAGATGAATGGCGCTGTCGCCGCCATTGTTGACGTAGGCGCGCTCGAGCCGGCGTCCGGTGAGAAGCGCGGCCAGAACTTCGTCGGCTACCGAACCGGCGACCGCAGCCATCGGTGTGATGAAGCTTTCCGCGAGCGGTGCGACCGCGGCCTCCATGCGCCGCGCGGTCGGGCCTGCAAAGCCGCACGGCGTCAAAGACGCCGGACGGCGCAATTCGGGAAGCTCCTCGACCAGTTCGGTCAGAATCGTCTGGAAGCGCGCGACGGCCTGCGCGCAGGCGGCGCGGCGTTCAGCTGCATCGCCAAAGGCCTCCACGATGAGGTCGATCGGCCCGTGATTGAGATGAAGCCGCCTGCCGTCGGCGAGCCAATGCGCCTGCGGGCCGTTCATCAGTCGGCCCCATTGGCCGGGGTGCGGCGCAATTGCGCCAACGGCGGCCAGGGATTGCCGGCCGGCGCGCCGACATTGCTGCGCGGATTAAGGTATTCGCCGCCTTTGGCAAGAATGTCCTCGACGCTGCGGATCTCGTCCTCGTAACCGCCGAGCCGGACGTAGTCGTCGCGGCGCATGGTGAATTCGATCGGCGCGACCAGCGCCGGCGTCGGCACATAACCGAATGCGCCTTCCGGCACGCGGGTGACATCGACCATCAGGGTGATGCCGCCGCCCGGCCAGACATAGACCGGCGCGCCGCCGACCGTGACATAGGTCTTCAGGCCCTGAACCGAGCGGGTGAGATTGACCGGGTTTTCGGTGACGCCGGCGCGCAGCGAGCCGCCCGCGCCGCCGATGAAGAGCACGGTGCACAGGGCCGGCTCGCAATTGTCCTCGATCAGGCCGACGGATTTCTGCAGCCGCTCCGGGAACGGTTTTTCGACCGGTTTCAACTGATCGTCCAGTTCGTAGTAAGCGAACTGTTCGCCCGTGGTCGAGACCATCAGCAGCGACAGGCCGGGGCGAGCACCCTTCTTGGCGTTCCAATCGCCCAGGATCGACAGCGGATCGGAGATCGTCGTGCCGCCCCAGCCGAGACCGGGCTCCGAAACCTTGAAGTAGCGGCCGGGCGTCGAGCGGCGGCCGATGATCTTTATCCCGGTATCCTCCCAGCCCAATACCTTGCCGGCCTGATGTTCCGACACGACGCCGGTGATATGGTCGTCAACCACCACAACCTCGTCGACGAGCCCGCGCCATTGCGTGGCGAACATGCCGATGGTGGCCGAGCCGCAGCCGACGCGCATGCGATGCTCGATCTTGCCGTCGATGACCGGCGCCTTGCCAGCCTCGACAATGACCGTCGCACCGCCGTCGATGGTGAGCTCGACCGGCTTTCTGTTGCAGAGGTTGAGCAGCGCGTCGCAAGTCGCGCGGCCTTCAGCCTTGGAGCCGCCGGTCAAGTGATGCACGCCGCCAAGTGACAGCATCTGCGAGCCATACTCGCCAGTGGTGACGTGGCCGATCGCCTCGCCTTCCGAGCGCACGGTCGCCGTCTCGTCGCCGATGTGGCGGTCGGTATCGATCTTCACCTTGACGCCGCAATAAGAGAAGATGCCCTCGGTGACGACGGTGACGAGATCGACGCCCTCGACCTCCTGGCTGACGATGAAAGGTGCGGGCTTGTAATCCGGGTAGGTGGTGCCGGCGCCGATCGCGGTGACGAAGCGGCGGCCGGTGTTGACCAGCTCGCCACCCCACTCCTCGCCCTCGGCGACGAATGGCACGACCGCGCCGCCGGTCTCGGCCGCGTGGTCGAGGACGGTGAGAGGGTCCATGCGCACGATGCGCCCGCCGACATTGCCGTAACGGTCGCAGGCCCCGGTGCGGCCGTCGGCGATGTAGCACATCACCGGACAGGCATCGCATCGAATCTTCTCCGCCACCTGCTTCTCACCGGGATCGTGGGTTTCGAAACGTTCGGCAAGCTCGCTCATCGGCGCGCCTCCTTCTCGCGGATCGCCGCCAGGATGCGGCTCGGCGTCGCCGGCACTTTAGTGACCAGCACGCCGGTGGCATGTCGGATGGCGTTGAGGATCGCCGGCGCGGTCGGGATCAGCACATGCTCCCCCAAACCCTTGGCGCCGAAAGGTCCTTCCGGGTCCGGAACTTCCACCAATATGTGCTCGACCGGCGGCACGTCGCCGATGGTCGGGATGAGGTAGTCGTGCAGGTTCTCGGTGCGGCCGGGGATATATTCCTCCATCAGTGCCATGCCGATGCCTTGCGCGATGCCGCCCTCGATCTGCCCCTCGACCAGTACCGGGTTGATGGCCTTGCCGACATCATGCGCGGCGGTGATCTTGAGCAGCTTCACCGTGCCCAGCTTGAGATCGACCTCGAGCTCGGCGATCTGGGCGCCATAACCATAGACGGCGTAGGGCTTGCCCTGGCCCTTGGCGTCGAGCGGCAGCGTGGGCGGATCGTAGGTCTCTTCGGCGACGAACACCACGCCATCGGCATCGACCTTCAGTGTTGACAGATCGATGCGCCGCGTCGCGTCCCCCTCGCGGATTGAGATGCTTGCGCCGTCGAGCGCGATCGTCGCCTTCTCGGAAACATTGGCGAAACGCAGGATCTTTTCGCGCAGCGCTCGGCCTGCCTTTTCGGCCGCCTTGCCGGTCACAAAAGTCTGGCGCGAGGCGGATGTTTTGCCGGCGTCCGGCGTGATGGCGGTGTCGGCGCTCTTCAGCCGGAATTTCGCCAACGGCAAGCCGAGCGCATCGGCACAGATCTGGGTGATGACCGTGTTCGAGCCTTGGCCGATGTCGACGGCGCCCTGGTGGAGCACGACATCTCCGGAGGCAGAGATGCCGACCTTGATCGTCGAAGGATTGGGCAGCGAAGTGTTGCCGCAGCCATACCAGCAAGAGGCGACGCCGACGCCGCGCTTGCTTGCCGTGTTGACGGCGTTGAAGGCTTCCGCCTCGCCAAGCGCGCGCGCCCAATGCGGTTGAAGCAACTCCAGGCATTCACCGATGCCCACGCCCGATTCCAGGCGCTGGCCTGTGACCGTTTCGCACCCGTTCCGAAGGCAGTTCTTTAGCCGGAAATCGAGCCGATCCATGCCAAGCTTGCCGGCGAGCTCGTCGTAGAGGGTTTCCTGCATGATGGTCGCTTGCGGCACGCCGAAGCCGCGGAAGGCGCCGGCGATCGGGCCGTTGGTATGGATGGCCCTGCCCGTCGCCCGGTAGTGCGGCGTCTGATAGGGACCGGAGGCATGCACCGGCACGCGGTTGGCAACCGTCGGGCCCCAGCTTGCATAGGCGCCGGTGTTGAAGTCGCCCTCAAAGATCATTCCGGTGACGCGGCCCTCGGAATCGGCACCGATGGTCGCCTTCATCTCGGCCGGATGGCGCTTGGTGGTCGACATCATGGATTCGTTGCGCGTGTAGGCGAGTGCCGCCGGCCTGCCGGTCTTCAGCGCCACAAGGCCGATCAGAGGCTGCAGCGAGACATCGAGCTTCGAGCCGAAGCCGCCGCCGGTGGCGGTCGGCACGATGCGCACCTTTTCGACCGGGAGGCCTAGCACCTTGGCCGTGTCGTCGCGATCCATGTAGGGCGCCTGGGTGCAGGCGACGATGACGAGCGTGTCGCCATCCATGTAGGCGAAGCCCGCCTCCGGCTCGATATAGGCATGCTCGACGAAGGAAGTCTCGATGGCGCCGGAGGCGGTGACAGCAGCGGCAGCAAGGGCGCCGTCGGGGTCGCCATGTTCGACATAGCCGGAGGTGAGCAGGTTCGCCGGGCGATGCCGGTGGATCAGCGCCGCGCCGTCGGCTTTCGCTTCGCGGGGCTGCAACACATGCGGCAGTTCCGTCCAGGCGATCGGAAAATCCGTCAGGTCGAGGTCGAGGATGGCTTCGCGCTCGCCCGCCACCAGCGCGACCGCCTCGCCGCGAAGGCGCGCGAAACCTTCGGCGAGGGCCGGCTGATCAGCAAAGGGGCCGATGACCCCGAAGCAGTTCTTGCCCGGAATGTCGGCGGCGGTGAAGACGCCGGCAATGCCGGGATGCGCTTTGGCCCAGGCGTCGAGATCTCCGAAGCTGAAACCGGCGTGATAGTAGGGCGAGCGGACGACCAGCACCGACAGCGCGTCGTGCGGAAAGGAATCGCCGCCGAATTTTTCGTCGCCGGTAACCTTCGGCACGCCGTCGAGCCGGATCGGCGAGGCGCCGACGGCGCGGCCGACCTCCGGCAGGCGACGGTCGAAACCATCCATATGCTGCGAGGCATGCATCACCGCCGCGACGATTTTCCGGTACCCCGTGCAGCGGCAGAGCACGCCGCCGAGCGCATCCTGCGTCTCGGCCTCACTCGGCCTTGGCTTGCGCTCCAGCAGCGCGGTAGCCGCCACCAGCAGCCCCGGCGTGCAGATGCCGCATTGCGCGGCGCCGTGTTCGAGAAATGAGGCCTGCAAGGCCGACAACCTGCCGTTGGCGAGGCCCTCGACCGTGATGACGGACGCGCCGGAGACCGAGGCCGCCGGCACAAGGCAGGCGCAGACGGGATTGCCGTCGACCAGCACGGTGCAGGCGCCGCAATCGCCGGCGTCGCAGCCGACCTTGGTGCCGGTCAGCCGCAACTCGTCGCGCAGAACCTGCGAGAGCCGCCGCACCGGCGGCACCGACACGCTGACAGCCGCGTCGTTGACCTCGAAGGCAATATCGGTGCGCTCCATTGTCATGCGGCCACCTTGCCTTCGCCAAGGCTGGTCGCAGCGCACACTGCGCGGACAACGATCTCGCGCGCCGCATGCTCCCGGTATTCGGCGCTGCCGCGCACATCGGCGATTGGCGACAGTTCGTCGATCGGCGCGGCGAGCACCGCGCCGGCAAGGGCATCGTCGGCCGGCAGGCCGAGCAAGGCCGCCTCGACACCCGCGAGCCGCCTGGCGACCGCCGAGCAGGCGCCGACGGCGATGGCCGCTTCAGCGACGGCGCCATC
>NZ_RZSF01000198.1:0-12504 GCF_004023325.1 Mesorhizobium sp. M1A.F.Ca.ET.072.01.1.1
CGTGTATCGAGTGGAGTTCTGGAAATTGAACGGCAAGCCTAAAATCGTCAGGGAAGCGCTTCGCGCCTGCCGCCGCTATTTCCTGTTTGCGGCGGTGTTCAGCCTGGCGATCAACCTGCTTTACCTCGCGTCGCCGCTCTACATGCTGCAGATCTACGACCGGGTGGTCACCAGCGGCAGCGAGACGACGCTGGTGATGCTGACGCTGGTGCTGCTTGCGGCGTTCCTGGCGCTCGCCGGTCTGGACCTCGTGCGCGCCGCGATCCTGACGCGTGCCAGCGCGCGGCTCGACCGGCTGCTTTCGGCCAGGATCCTGGCGGCTTCCGTCGAGACCCCGTCGCAGGGTGCCTCGCCAAGCCAGCCGATCCGCGATTTCGACACCTTCCGGCAGGTGATCACCGGCAGCGGTATCCATGCCCTGTTCGACCTGCCCTGGTCGCCGATCTATATCGGCATCATCTTCCTCCTGCATCCCTGGCTCGGCTTCTTCGCGTTGGGCTCCTCGCTGCTTCTCATCACCATGGCGGTGCTCAACGAATATATCGTGCGGGCGCCGCTGAAGCAGGCCAACGACCTTGCCACGGCCAACTACAATTTCACCGAAATGAGCCTCAGGAACGCGGAAGTCATCCGCGCCATGGGCATGATCGACGGCCTCGTCCGGCGCTGGGGGCGCGATCGCGGCCTGGCGCTCGGCCAGCAGGGGCGGGCGAGCGACCGGGCAGCGGTCATGTCCGGGCTGATCCGCTTCCTGCGCCTCACCATGCAGTCGCTGATCCTCGGCCTCGGCGCCTATCTGGTGATCGAGCGGCAGATCACCGGCGGCTCGATGTTTGCGGCCAGCCTGCTGCTGGGCAGGGGGCTGCAGCCGGTCGAGCAGATCGTTGGCCTCTGGCGCAGCCTGATCCTGGCGCGGGCCGCCCTTGGCAGGGTCGAGAGGCTGCTGGACGGCGGCGCGCAGGGCGAACGCTCGTTCAACCTGCCGAAGCCCACCGGCAAGGTCGCCGTCGAGCAGTTGAGCTTCGCCATTCCCAGCCTGCAGAAGGTGCTGCTGCGTGATGTGTCGTTCCGGCTCGAGGCAGGCGAGGCGCTCGGCATCGTCGGCCCTTCCGGCGCCGGCAAGTCGACGCTGGCGCGTCACCTCGCCGGCATCATGCAGCCGAGCCGCGGCACGGTCAGGCTCGATGGCGCCGACATGACGCAGTGGGGAAGGGAGGCGCTCGGCGACCATATCGGCTACCTGCCGCAGGACATCGAGCTGTTTTCAGACACGGTGGCCGCCAATATCGGCCGCTTCAAGACCGATGTCGACCGCGAGGTGATCGAGGCGGCACGGCTCGCCGGCGTGCATGAGATGATCATCCGGCTGCCGCAAGGCTACGAGACGCAGATCGGCGAGGGCGGGGCGGTGCTGTCCGGTGGCTACCGGCAGCGCATCGCGCTTGCCCGCGCCGTCTTCGGCATGCCGAACCTCATCGTGCTCGACGAGCCGAGCTCCAATCTCGATGCCGACGGCGATCGCGCCCTGGCCGACTGCGCGCTGGAGCTGAAGCGTCGCGGCAGCACGGTGATCATCGTCTCGCACCGGCCCTCGACTTTGGCCAATGTCGACAAGATCCTGCTCTTGCGGGATGGCGCGGTCGAAGCCTTCGGCATGAGAAACGAAATCGTGGCGCTGCTCAACCAGCGCGCGGCACCGATTACGATGGCGGCCCAATGACCGATATCGCCGCTTCCTATAGCAACCTCTCCGGCACCGAAGATGCGGGCGCCAATGCGGATTCGATCCGGGCACCGGTGTGGATCGGCCTGCTCATCATCACCGCCTTCTTCGGCGTGTTCGGCGGCTGGGCGGCGGTCGCGCCGCTCAACGGCGCGGTGCTTGCCGATGCAGTGGTGAAGGTCGAGGGCAACCGCAAGAGCGTCCAGCATTTCGACGGCGGCACGGTGAAGGAAATCCGGGTCAAGGATGGCGACATCGTCAAGGCCGGCGATGTGCTGGTGCTGCTCGACGACACCCGCGCGCGGTCGGAATTCAACCTCTACTCGCAGCAATATGCGCTGCTGCGCGCCACCGATGCCCGCATCCGCGCCGAGCTGGACGGCCATGAGGCGGTTGCCTTCCCGAACGACATCACCGCCGAGCACCAGGCCTATCTGCAGGACGCCATGGCCAACCAGATTGCCGACCTCGAGAGCCAGCGCGCCTCGATGGCCGGCGCCAGGCAGATCCTGCAGAAGCGCATCGCCGAACTCGACGAGCAGATCGATGGCAAGCAGGCGCGCGTCGAGTCCTTCCGCGCGCAGCTCAAGTCGACGATCGACGAAAAGGCGAGCCTCAACAAGCTGCTGAAGGCGGGGCTGACGACGAAGCCGCGCATCCTGGAGCTCGACCGCTCGGCCTCCGACCTGCAGGGCCTGATCGACCAGGCGCTCGGCGAGATCGCCGGAAATCGCCAGAGCAAGGCCGAACTCGAAAGCCAGATCGCGCAGCTCACCAACGAGCGTCGCGCAAAACTTTCGGCCATGCTGATCGAAACCCAGTCGAACCTTGCCGATCTGGTGCCGAAGATGTTTGCCGCACAGGCCACGGTGGACCGCGCCGAAGTGCGCGCGCCCTATGACGGCCAGGTGATGGACTTGACCGTCTTTTCGACCGGCGCGATCGTCGCGCCCGGCCAGACCATTTTGGATATCGTGCCGACCAGGAATTCGCTGATCGTTCAAGCGCAGGTCAAGGTCGAGGACATATCCAGCCTGCGCGCCGACATGACGGCCGAGGTCCGCTTCACCTCGTACAAGCAGCGCACGACGCCAGTCATCCACGGCCGCGTCACCCGCGTCTCGGCGGACCGCGTTACCGATGCCAAGACCGGCTTTCCCTATTACGTTGCCGACGTGGCGGTGGATCAGCAGGAACTCGCCGCTGCGCCGCAGATCCAGCTCTATCCCGGCATGCCGGCGCAGGTCATGATCGTCACCGAGGAACGCACCGCGCTGGACTACATTCTGGGGCCGCTGACCACGTCGCTCCATACGGCCTTCCGGCAGAAGTGAGGGAACTGCCCGTCAAGGGGTAGCGCAAGCATTGGACGGCTGCAGTCCAAGCATTGCGGCGGTGCCGGCGGTCGATTCCCATTTCCCCACTAGCCCTACCTTGGCTGCTCAGCATAATCTCGCGCCCGTTTCCAACCCCTGAGTCCGCATGAGCAATCTCCTCTTCACCCGCGTTCCTTTCAATCCGGTCTCGCTCGGGCTTGTCTGCAACTTCATCGCTCACTATCCGCCATTCGACGGCTATGAATTCGGCCAGATGGTGAAGTCGCTTCGTTACCAACTCGAGCAGCAGACACATCTGATCGGCTCGATCGACGATGCCATCGTTGCCTATGTCGGCTGGATCGTGACCAGCAGCGAAATTGCTGAGGCGTGGGTCGCGAACAATGGTCCGCTCAATCCCTATCCCGGCGGCCCTGCCGTCGCTGTGACGGTACTGGCAACGCGCTCGTCCTCGCACATCCTGCCGCTGATCAAGGAGGCCAAGCTGCTCAATCTCGACAAATCCGTCTATTGGAAGCGCGATTTCATTGATGCCCGCGGCGCAATGAAACGCGCTGTGCGCAAGCGGGACGCCTGATGGCGCATCCAGTATCCATCGAGGCGCTGACCCAGGAGATCCTCATCCGCCTCGACGACCGCTATGCGTCGATGTTCGTGCGTATCTGGCAGCCGGCAAGCGCGCCGCACGGAACCGTGTTCTGTTTGCACGGCTTTACCGGCAACGGCGCCGATTTCGACTACCTGGCAGCCCTCCTTTGTCGCAACGGTTATCTGGTGATCTGCCCTGACTTGCTCGGGCGAGGCCGCAGCGCCTATCTGGGTTCGGGTTACGACATCAATGTCTACTACAATTGCCTGCGCGCGCTCGGCCAATTTGCCGGCAAGGAAAACCACTTCATCGGCTCCTCCTGGGGCGGCACGATCCTTTTGCTGTTTCTCTACATGACCCGCTCGCGGGCGACCAAGGTGGTGCTCAACGACGTTCCCATGCTTGGCGGAGCCAATGTCGACCGTATACGCGCCGAGATCATCCGCGATAGCGAAGCGAAGTTCGCCACTCGCGCCGAGGCCGAGGCGTATGTGCGCTCGACCCGCTCCTTCATGAGGCCGGTCGAGGAAGCCGTGTTTTCGCGCTATGTCGCCAACAAGGTCATTTCCGGCCCCGATGGTTTCCGCCTGGCCTATGACCCCGCGACGACCGGGAGCTTCGGCTCCATGGCCGGGCGCGACTACGATCTGTTTCAGATTGTCGCCAAGGTGCAGGCGCGGTTCCTCCTGATGTACGGCCGCGACAGCAATTTCATCGACAGGCAGGCCATCGAGCGCACCCGGCTTGTTCGCCCGGACCTGTGGGTGGCCGACAATGTCGATGCAGGCCACCCGCCCTCGCTGATGACTCTCGACCAGGCGCTGCTCATTCTCGGTTTCCTCACCGCCGCATGACGGGCGTCGAACCGATCTTTAATTTAAGTCGTTGACGTCACCCCGACGCTTGCGCCTCGATCATCTCGATCCTGCACCAGCGCCGGCCTTGGCGAGTGATCGAGCACACGCCCAGTCCGCGTTCGGTCGTTGGTTCGCTGAGGCTGACCAGTTCGATGCTTGCGGCACGCGGCGGTTCGAGATGCAGCGCCCTTAGCACGAAGCGCCGGCCTGTGGCGGCCTGGTACCGGTTGAACACCACTGCAAGGATTTCAGCGTGGCTGCGCCGGCCAAGCACGAGGTAGCGATGGTAGGCGCCACTCCCGGGCAAGGCGATGTGAGGGGCGAGCCGAGGCTCCTTGCCGGACGGCCCCTCAGCCTTGTCGAGGTTGACGATGTAGAGGTCGAGTGGCGCGCCCTCGGTCGGCGCAAGCGAGACCACCACGGCCGTGCCGTGATCGCGTCGGAAGGTGATGGCCGCATGGTGGGCGATCGGCCGCAGGAACTTCAGGTCGAGTCGGGCGAAATCCGGGTAGCGGCGTTCGATCAGAGCCACGACGTCCAGCCCGCGCACGTAGCGGCGGCCACCGACATGTGGGAAAGAGAACCGCTCCCCCTCGACGAGCGGACGGGTCCGGGAGGCCTGGTTCATCGCCGGGCAACTGCGACCGAGGAGCCGGCCGCCGGCCGCAACGCCAGCCCATAGTCGAAGCGGATCACATCGTCCGCCCGGTTGAAGGTGAACTGGCGCACTATCGCTCGCACCGCCTCCCTGACCTCCAGCCGACCGAGGCGTGCGCCGCCGCACATGCGTGGCCCGGTGAGAAAAGGGATGAAGGCGCGACGGTCATACGTATCGTCGATGAATTCCTTGCGGCTGGCATCGAAGGATTTCGGATCGACCCAGAAAGCGGGATGCTGGTGCACGCCCACCACGGAGAGCAGGATGAGCTGTCCGGCCCGCAGCTGCCTGCCGTCCAGTGACGTCTCCGCCCCCACCTCCCGGACCAGGAAGGGGATCGGAGGTAAGTAGCGCATCGTCTCGTTGACGATGCAGTCGGTATAGGGCGTGTCCGGCTTGCCCGTATCGATCTCGTCCTGAATGCGCTGCTGCACC
Organism: Mesorhizobium sp. M1A.F.Ca.ET.072.01.1.1; assembly: GCF_004023325.1. Lineage (NCBI taxonomy): Bacteria > Pseudomonadati > Pseudomonadota > Alphaproteobacteria > Hyphomicrobiales > Phyllobacteriaceae > Mesorhizobium > Mesorhizobium sp. M1A.F.Ca.ET.072.01.1.1. Next base: position 5,600 of record NZ_RZSF01000198.1, read on the forward strand.
TTCTCGTTGGCGCCCAACCGATCGATCACCCACAGCACCGTGGCGACGGTGGTCTCTACGCCGGCAAAGACGTTCATGACGAACTCTTCGACGGGCGAGAAACCCCGGACAGCCTTGGCCTTCTCAGCGAAGCGCGCCATCTCCGCCGCAGCGCATAGCTCGGCGGCGAGCTGGGCGGCAAAATCGGCGACCACCTGGCGGGCGTCGTACACGGCCCCGTCACGCTCGGAAATCGTAGGCACTACCCAGGAAAAATATTGTAGCCGGCGCAGCACTTCGCGGACCCGGTCGATCAGCGTGAGCGTCTGCTCGATGTCCGCGACCAGGCCGAAGGCGCGATAGAAGATGGTGAGAGAGGCCGAAAACAGTGCCTTCTGGATCCCGTCCGGCGTCGCATCGCTTTGCAAGAGGCGGGCCGTGTAGATTTCGGATACCGCGTTTTGCTGGGCCGGCCTCGCAGCCGCCAGATAGGCATCCTGGGTGATCTCGCGCCGAATCGCCCAATTTTCATCGTTGGTGTTGAAACGGCTATAGCCCAGGGCCGAGATCATCGAGAAGTTCTTGCGGAACAGCGCCGGCGACTTGACGATGTGGTCGACCGCATCAGGATGGTCGAACACCTGGAGGTTTCCGATGCGATTCTCGCCCGCTCCCTGTCGACCGCTTTGGGCGTAGAGCGCGTAAACGAGACTGTTGAGGACGTCCTCGATCTGCGATTGATTCATCTGGCCCCCGCCATCCGCAACCGGATATGGCCGGTTTCGGCGGCTGACATACCCGTCCAAGACGCTTAGCACATTTGCTTCGAGTCGATAGGCTGGTTGGACCCAGGTCCGACAGCTCACACGTGTAGCGGGATCCAAGGCCTCAGGTCCGCGTCCATGGGATGGTTGCTGTGGCAAAGGTGTCACAGCGCCTGACGAAGACATATCAGTGGCTTTCGCGGATGCTTCCCATGAGTTAGCTTGCCGCGGGTTTTGGGTTTGGATTCTTTGGGGGAAAGCGTGCGGGCGCAGGCATCCGGTAAATTTTTGGCGACTGTTGCGGCCTCGGCTGCATCAATGACTTCTGTCGGCGTGGTGGCGGCCCATGCGAATGACGCGCAGGCAACAGACCAGACGGTCGTCGATTCGCGCATCAAGCTCGCCTTTGAAGGCTCGTACTTTTCAAATGACATCCATGATGCCGACAAGCTCGGTCTTCCGCCCAGCAAGGCCGGCTTCAACGGCTCCATAGCGTTGACCAAGCAGATTTCGCCGGACATGGATTGGCGCCTGGCCGGCGCCTTTCATACCGGCAGGAACTGGTCGGAGGGCGACAGCGAAGCGGTCCCCGGTGGTGTGCTCAGCGCGTCTCTCAGTCACGGATTCGATTTCCAGACGGTCGACTTCGATCTCGGCAAGCATGTGAAGGTGCAAACGGCCGACATTCGTTTCTTCGGTGGCCTGCGACTGCTGCACGCCGACCAGACCGAGTTCCATTCATCCTTCTCGGCAACACCCACCGATCCCACCGACAAGGGCTTCTCCACTGACAAAATCGGCACCTCGGAATACTGGGGCATTGGTCCGCGCATCGGTGCGGAGGCTTACTATCCGGTTGGTGAGACGTGGGGCTTGACGGGTTCGGTTGCAGGGTCCGTCATGTGGGGGCGCCGCACCGACCGCATTCGGCAAAATGTGACATTTACGAACCCCGACGTGCAATTTTCCGATACACTGTCTAGCCAGCACTCGAGTGAGACCGTCTCCAATGTCGAGGCTTCGGTCGGCTTGAGTTGGACTCCCATCGCGAACACTACCTTTACGGCAGGCTACAAGATCGAGCAGTGGCACAATCTGATCGTGAAGGCGGACCAGAAGAACCAGACGTTCGACGGTCCGTTCCTGCGCCTCGAAGTCAAGATGTGACGGCGGCGGCTCGCTGCAAGTGAATCTGGAAGCCGGTTTCGAGTCCAGGTTCGCGGCCAACGGCAACGTCAAATTGCACTACATTGCGGCGGGCTTCGGCCCGCCGATTCTGTTTTTGCACGGCTTTCCCGACCATGGCCTCGGCTGGCGTCGCCAGATCGAGGCACTCGAAGGCAGGTATAGGGTACTGGCGCCGGATCTGCGCGGCTTTGGGCGAAGCGATGCCCCGCAGGGGCATGCCAACTACGCACTCATGCCATGCCTTGTAGAGGATGTCCTGGCCGTGCTGGCGGCGGAGGGCCTTTCCCAGGTTTCGGTCGTTGGCCATGACTGGGGTGGCATGATCGCCTGGTGGCTGGCGATGCGCGTGCCGCAGCTCGTGCGCCATCTGGTGCTACTGTCGGCGCCGCACCCCCGCCACTATTTGCGCGCCATCCACGATCCGGCCAATGCCGGCACCATCAACTACATCCGTCGTTTCCAGGGGATCAGCGGCGCCATACCGACGCCGGAGGAGCTAGGCGGCTGGGTCGCCGACGCAGCCGAACGGCAGTTGCTCGTCGAGTCGCTTGAGCGCTCCCACCCTGATGCGATGCTTAGCTACTACAGAGCCAATATACCTTTGGGCAAGATGCCGGATATCGGCCCTCTGCCGCCAGTCAGGGCGCCGACTCTGGTGATGTTCGGCTCCGATGATCCCTACATTCCGGCCGGCGCATATGACGGAACATATCGCGAGGTCGACAACGTCACATCGCTGCTGGCGCTGCCTGGTGCCGGGCATTTCATCCACCACCAGGCCGCTGCCTTCGTCACCCGCGAGATCGAGGGCTGGGTGTTGCGGCCACCGTCGAGCTTCCGCAGTCTGGCTTAGAGCCACCCGCCGCCGAGCCCCTCGACATGTTCCGGTATGATCGCGTCGGTCCGACGGGATCTTGGTCGCCTGTCTCGTATTCGGCGTGTCACTCCGAATCAGCCTACTCCGCCCGCTCTTTAGACCTCGGATAGATTTTGCCGGTATTTGTCGGAAAAAACGGAGCCGGAAAAGTCATGACCGAGATCTGGCACTCACTCCTGGCCAATCTTGCCCTGGTCTCCATCCTTATCGTCGCCTGGGACCTTGTGGCGGATTTCACCGGGCGTCTCTCGCGGCGGGCACAGTCGCTGCTTTTGGGCGTGGTCATGTGCGCGGGCGCGGTCATTTCCATGGCGACGGCCTTGTCCGTTTCTGGCTTCATCGTCGACCTGCGTGCCGCGTTTATCGGCGCGGCCGCGTTCTTCGGCGGATGGCCGGCGATGTTCATCGCCGCTGCCGGCTCCATCGCCTATCGTCTTCATCTGGGCGGTCAGGGCGCCGAAGTCGGCGTCATGAGCATCCTGATCACCGCCGTCGTCGGTCTGGCCTGGCACCACATCGTCGCGGTCCGTTCGCGCACCATGTTCGACATACTCGGCCTCGGCCTGTCGGTCGCGCTGGCCGGGCTGATCACGCTTCTGGTCATTCCCTCGCAGGTCGTGACCGGCTTCGTGCAGCAGAGCACGTTGCCGTCGCTCCTGTTCCGCTTCCTGAGCACCTTCATCATTGCCGTGCTGCTCGACCGGCAGCAGCGGCGACGCGATCTCGCCATGTCCAACATGATATTCCGTGCCATGGTTCGCGAGCTGCCGGATAGTCTCAACGTGAAGGATGCGGAAGGGCGCTTCATCGCGGCCAATCCAGCCACCGCCGAACTGGTGCGCGCCGCCTCCGTCGAGGACCTCATCGGCAAGACGGATTTCGATTTCTATCCCAAGGACGTGGCCGAGCGCTTCAGGCAGGATGAAATGGGCGCGCTGGAGGCCGGGCAGACGTTGCGCATCGATCAGCCCGCGCTCCTGCCTGACGGCAGGCAGGGCTGGCTCTACACGCTGAAGGCGCCGTTCCGCGACGAGGCCGGCAAGATCGTCGGCGTCATCGCCTACAATCGCGACATCACCGAGCAGAAGCGAAACGCCCAGCTCAAGAACGACTTCATTTCCACGGTCAGCCACGAATTGCGAACGCCGCTGACATCCATCCGCGGCTCGCTTGGCCTGATCGCAGCCGGCGTCGCGGGCGAGCTGCCGCCCAAGGCCGCCAACCTCGTCAACATCGCCCACAACAACAGCGAAAGGCTGGTTCTTCTCATCAACGACATCCTCGACATGGAGAAGATCGAGTCGGGCGTCATCACCTTCAAGATCAAGCAGATGCCCGTGCGTGCGGTGCTGGAGCAGGCCATCGCCGCCAGTTCCAATTACATGGCCGAGAGCGGGATCCGCATCGTCCTGGTCGACGATGCCCCGCGCGCCGAAGCCAATATCGACCCCGATCGCCTGCACCAGGTGATGGCGAACCTGCTGTCGAACGCGATCAAGTTCTCCGATCCCGGCGGCACTGTCATGGTGAAGCTCCAGCGTCGCGAGCGCGACATGCTGCGCATCTCCGTTATCGATGAAGGCGCCGGCATCCCGGAAGCGTTCCGCAGCCGCATATTCGGCAAGTTCGAGCAGGCCGATGCCTCCAGCACCCGCAAGAAGGGGGGCACCGGCCTGGGCCTGAGCATCGTCAAGACCATCGTCGAAAAGCTCGGCGGCGCCGTGTCCTTCGAAAGCGAGGAAGGCAAGGGAACCTCGTTTCACGTCGATCTTGCCGAAGCGCAGAGAAGTGTCGAGAAGCCGGTTTTGGTCGAGCGCCGGTCGCGAAAGCGCGATGGCCGCCTGCGCGTCCTCATCTGCGAGGACGAGTCCGACATCGCTGCGGTGATCGCCGCACTTCTCGACGCCGGCGGCTTCTCCAGCGATGTCGCCCCCGATATCGGTACCGCAAAAGCGCTCCTGAACTCCCGCGACTATGTGGCGCTGACCCTCGACATCAAGCTGGCCGGAGAATCCGGCATCAAGCTCTTCCACGACATCAGGGTCTCACCGGTGAATTCCGAGATTTCGGTCATCGTCATCTCCGCCATCGCCGACGAAGCCAGGCGCTCGCTGAACGGAACCGCCATCGGCATCGTCGACTGGCTGGAGAAGCCGGTGGATTCGGCGCGCCTTCACGCCGCTCTCGCCAAGATCCTCGCCAGCAAGGTCGAGCGGAGGCCGAGAATCCTCCACGTCGAGGACGACGAGGGCGTCCTTGCCGTGATGTCAGCGGGGCTCGGTCCAGGCGTCTTGATCGCTTCCGCCAAAACGCTGCAGGAGGCGCGGAAGGCGGTGGCAAAGCATCGCTTCGACCTGGTCATCCTGGACATACTGCTTCCCGACGGATCGGGACTGGATCTGCTCATCGATCTGCCGCTGGAAACCCAAGTCATCGTGTTCTCGGCGGCCGAGCTGGATCAGAACCTCGGTGGCCGGGTGCAGGCGATGATGACCAAGACCAAGGCGTCGGAGATCGATGTCGCCAGGCTGGTCAGGAGCATGTTGGTCTCATCGCTCGATAGCGCCAGACCCGCCTCCAGTGCCAAGGAGTGATGATTATGCCGGCAAGGATCCTCTATGTGGATGACGAGGATGACATCCGCGAAATCGCCCAGATGTCGCTGGAACTCGAGCCCGAATTCGAGGTGCGGTCCAGCGCCTCGGGCATCTCAGCGCTGACCGATGCCGCCGATTGGCGCCCTGACCTCATCCTGCTCGACGTGATGATGCCGGACATGGACGGGCCGGAAACACTGAGGCGCCTGGCCGATTCGCCGCTGACGGCCGCGATTCCGGTGGCGTTCATCACGGCGCGCACCCAGACGCATGAGGTGGAGCGTTATCTCGCCATGGGAGCCGTGGGAGTGATCGCCAAGCCGTTCGACCCGCTGGCGCTTGCGGGCGAGGTGAGAAGGCTGCTTTCGGGGCGTTCCGGCCCGGTTTAGCCGGCGAGAAAGCCGCGCAAAAGATGCCTGTCGGCAAAGTCGGTTTTGCGTTTGCCGCTCCTATACCATGGCCCAATATTCATCTAGTGATTGTGTCGAAATGCGGCCGCCGCGAATCGGCTTTATCTAAGATCGCGCGGCGTCATCACTCCGGGGGGCGACGGAACCGGAGCAGGACTGGTGGTGGATGGAGCGAAGGCAAGAGTTCTGATCTGCGACGATGATCCCTTGTTGCTCGAGCTGATGGAATTCAGGCTGAGGGCGAAGGGATACGAGGTCATCAAAGCGGTGGACGGCGCCGAGGCGCTGGCGAAGGCGGAGCAGGACGGCCCCGACATCATCGTGCTCGACGCGATGATGCCCAAGGCCGACGGCATCGAGGTGCTGGCGCGCATCAAGGGCGACCCGGTGCTGTCGAAGACTCCGGTGGTGATGCTGACCGCGCGCAAGGCCGAGAAGGACATCGTTTCGGCGCTTGAGAAGGGCGCCGACGATTATCTGGTGAAGCCGTTCATTCCCGAGGAGCTACTGGCCCGGCTGGCGCGTCTCATCGCCCGCAAGGGCGGGAAGCGCTGATGCGGCGCGGCCGGCACTCAGCCTTTGCCGCATGCCTGATCCTGGCGATCGCCGCCGCTCCCGGCGCGGCGCTGGCGCAGACTGTCGACGAGCTCTACGCATCCGGCGTCAAGGCCAGGCAGGCGCAGCATTTCGACGAGGCCGCCGATCTTTTCCGGCGCGCGCTGGCGTTGAAAGCTGACAATGCCGACGCTCTTGTGCAGCTTGGCTTCGCCGAGCTCGGCCGCAACGATCTGCCGGCGGCGCGCGACGCCTTTTCCAGGGCGCTTTCCCTTGCCCCGGCCTATCGCGATGCGAGCTTCGGCATGGCCCAGGTCGAATTCCGCTCCGGCAATCTGGATGCGGCGCTGCCGCTCGCCGAGAAGGTCGCTGAGGCAGAGCCCGGCAATGCCGACGCGGCAGCGCTTCTAGAGAACATCCGCAAGGCCAAGCAGGCCAGCCAGGCGAAGCCGGTTCCGGCTGCCGCGGCGCCGGCGAAGAAGCCGCCCCACCGGCGGCCCGATCCCGTCGCCATCCAGTTGGAGCAGGGCAGGCG
>NZ_RZSF01000199.1:0-12468 GCF_004023325.1 Mesorhizobium sp. M1A.F.Ca.ET.072.01.1.1
GCTGTTGGACAAATCGACGACCTTCGCCGCGATGAAATTCATCTTCGGGGAACCGATGAAGCCGGCGACGAAACGGTTGGCCGGATCGTCGTAAAGGTCAAGCGCGCCGCCGAAATCCTTTGCATAGACGAGCTGATGCAGCGCCGGCCGAAGCAATTGTCCGGCGGCCAGCGCCAGCGCGTCGCCATCGGCCGCGCCATCGTGCGCGAGCCGCAGGTCTTCCTGTTCGACGAGCCGCTTTCGAATCTCGACGCCGAGCTGCGGGTGCAGATGCGTGTCGAGATCTCGCGCCTGCACAAGGAGCTCGGCGTCACCATGATCTATGTGACGCACGACCAGACCGAGGCGATGACGCTCGCCGACCGCATCGTCGTGCTCAAGGCCGGCAATGTCGAGCAGATCGGCGCCCCGCTCGACCTTTACGACGATCCGGCCAACCGTTTCGTCGCCGGCTTCATCGGTTCCCCGAAGATGAATTTCATCGCGGCGAAGGTCGTCGATTTGTCCAACAGCGCCGCGACCGTCGAGCTCGTCAATCATGGCGGCGCCAGGCTGCGCAAGCCGCTCTGCGGCCCCTTGCCGGCGCCCGGCGCGGAAGTCGTGCTCGGCGTAAGGCCGGAGCATTTCTTCGAGGCCGGCGAGGGCGACTGCGACATTCCGGTGAAGGCCGACGTCGCCGAGCATCTGGGCTCGGTCAGCTATGTCTACGCCGATGCCGGGCCGGAGGAGCTGATCATCGAGCGCGAGGCCAGGCGCCAGCGCGCCGGCAGCGACCACTTCACCGTCTCGATCAGGGCCGAGCGCTCGCTGCTCTTCGACAAGACAGGCGCCAGGATTCGCTGACTTTCCTTTCTGCCCGATCGCGAAGGCGTGGCGGCGACCGCATGGAGAATTCGACATGACATCCGGAAAAATTCGCTGGGGCATCCTCGGACCCGGCAGCATCGCCAAATCCTTTGCCGGCGGCCTAGCGCAGTCGCGCACCGGCGAACTGGTCGCGCTCGGCGCTCGCAATCCCGGCAAGCTGGGCCTTGCCGAGACGTTTCCGGGCGCGCGCATCCTCGACGGCTATGACGCGCTGCTTGCCGACGACGGCGTCGATGCGGTCTATATTTCGATCCCGCATCCAGGCCATGCCGAATGGGCGATCAAGGCGGCAGAAGCCGGCAAGCATGTGCTGTGCGAAAAGCCGCTGGCGCTCACCGCCTTCGAGGCCGACGCCATGATGCATGCGGCGCGAAAAGCGGGCACCTTCCTGGGCGAAGCTTTCATGTACCGGCTGCATCCGCAGACGCTGCAGCTGGTCGAGCTGATCAAATCGGGCGCCATCGGCGAGGTCCGCATGATCAAGTCGAGCTTCGGCTTCGCTATGCCGGGCTTCATGCCGGAGCACCGGCTCTACGCCAACGAGCTGGCCGGCGGCGGCATCCTCGACGTCGGCGGCTACCCGGTCTCGATGGCGCGGCTGATTGCCGGCGCCGCGGCGGAAAAGCCTTTCCTCGAGCCGGACAAGGTCGTAGGTGCGGGCCATCTCGGCCAGTCCGGCGTCGATGAATGGGCCTCGGCGCTGCTCCATTTCCCCGGCGGCATCGTCGCCGAGGTCTCGTGCAGCATCTCGCTCAACCAGGACAATGTCCTGCGCATTTTCGGCACCAACGGCCAAATCGAGGTGCCCGACTTCTGGTTCGCCGGTGGCAACCGCGATGTCGGACCGGGCCGGATCGAGGTGATCCGGTCCGGCGGCACGCGCGAGGTGATCAGCGTCAACGAGACCCGCCACCTCTATTCCTTCGAGGTTGACGCCGCCGGCGAGGCGATCCTGGCCGGCCGCCAGGAATTCGCCTGGCCGGGCATGGGCTGGGCCGACAGCCTGGGCACGCTGCGCGTTCTCGACAAATGGCGCGCCGCCGTCGGACTGGAGTACGAGATCGAAAAGCCGGCTAGGCGCGTCAACACCATCTCCGGCCGGCCGCTCGGCGCCAACGGCACCGCCATCGGCAAACGCGCGATTCCGGGCCTGCCGAAGCCCGTCTCGCGCCTGGCGCTCGGCTTCGAGGATTTCCGCACCTTCTCCTCGGGCTCGATCCTGCTCGACGCTTATTTCGAAGCCGGCGGCAACCTGTTCGACACCGGCTTCGTCTATGGCGCCGGCTACACCGAGACGCTGCTTGGGCAATGGCTGAGCAATCGCGGCGTGCGCCAGCAGTCGGTCATCATCGCCAAGGGCGCGCACACGCCGCTCTGCTACCCCGACGTGATCGGCAAGCAGCTTGCCCAGTCGCTCGACCGGCTGCAGACCGACCATGTCGACATTTATTTCATGCATCGCGACAATCCGGACGTGCCGATCGGCGAGTTCGTCGATGCCATGGACCGCGAGGTCAAGGCCGGCCGCATCCGCGGCCTGTTCGGCGGCTCCAACTGGACGATGGAGCGTATGGACGCGGCGATCGCCTATGCCGAACGCACCGGCAAGCAGAAGCCCGGCGCGCTTTCCAACAATTTTTCGCTGGCCGAGATGCTGGAGCCGATATGGGCCGGCTGCATCACCTCTTCCACCGACGATTGGAAAGCTTGGCTGACGGCGCGGCAAATGCCCAACTTCGCCTGGTCGAGCCAGGGCCGCGGCTTCTTCACCGACCGCGCTGGCCGCGACCGCACCGACAATGAAGAGCTGGTGCGGGTCTGGTACTCAGAAAAGAACTTCGGCCGCCGCGACCGCGCCATCGAACTTGCAAGCAGGCTCGGCAAAAGCCCGATCCATGTCGCGCTCGCCTATGTCCTGGCGCAGCCCTTCCCGTCCGTTCCCCTGATCGGCCCGCGCACGCTGGATGAGCTGGAGGACAGCCTCAAGGCGCTGGATATTGCGCTGTCGCCGGACGATCTGGAGTGGCTGGACAACGGGCCGGAGAGACGGAGGGCGTAGCGCCAGAGGGGGTCGGTCCGACTGGGCTCGGCCTGCTGCGGCAGAAGGAGTTGGCGCTCCGCGAGGCGACCTCCTCTGGCCTGCCGGCCATCTCCCCCGCTTGGGGGGAGATCACCAGTTTCGCTGCCCTCAGCGATCAACCCGCGTCGACAAAATAATCGACGACGACGTCCGCTCCACTCCCTCCATTGCCCCGATCTGGTCGAGCAGCGCGTCGAGATCCCGGATCGACGGCGCGTCGACGATGACGATCATGTCGAAATTGCCGCTCACCGAATGCACCGTCCGGACCGGCGGCATTGCCTCCAGGCTACGCACCACCTTGTCGGCGAGTTTCGGCGTGACGGTGAGCAGCACATGCGCCTTGACCAGACCCTGCTCATAGTCGGGCGACAGCCTGACGCCGTAGCCTGCGATGATGCCGCGCTGCTCCAGCCGCTCGATCCGGCTCTGCACCGTGGTGCGCGACACGCCGAGCTTTCTCGCCAGCTCGGCGGTGGAGGCGCGCGCGTTGGCGCGCAGCAGCGTCAGCAGGGCCTGTTCAGCTTCACTGATCATTTCGACGAAACCCTTCGGCAAATTGCACTATGTTCAGCTTCACTTTGCCAGATTCCGAGCTTCCTTTCGACAGGCAAGCTGCGATGATTCCTGCCAACTCGAACTGGCAGGGGTATCGTCATGAAAAACATTGTTGTCGTCGGTGCCGGCAAGATCGGCTCGACCATCGCTGAAATGCTTACCACCACGGGCGACTACCGCGTCACGGTGGTCGACCGTTCGGCGGCCCAGCTCGCCGCAGCCGAATTGCCGGCCGGCGTCGAGAGCAAGGAGCTCGACATCGCCGTGCCCGGCGCGCTTGAGGCAGCGCTTGCCGGCAAATTCGCCGTGCTGAGCGCCGCGCCCTTCCACCTCACCACCCGCATCGCCGAGGCTGCGGCGAAGGCGGGCGTGCATTATCTCGACCTCACCGAGGACGTCGCCAGCACCCGCCGGGTCAAGGAGCTGGCGCGCGAGGGCAAGAGCGCCTTCATCCCGCAATGCGGCCTGGCGCCGGGCTTCATCTCGATCGTCGCCAACGATCTGGCCAGCCGCTTCGACACGCTCGAAAGCGTGCGCATGCGCGTCGGCGCGCTGCCGCAATATCCGTCGAATGCGTTGAACTACAATCTCACCTGGAGCACCGACGGCGTCATCAACGAATATTGCGAGCCTTGCGAGGCGATCGTCGAGGGCGAGCTGGTCGAGGTGCCGCCGCTGGAGGAGCGCGAGGAATTCTCGCTCGACGGCGTCACCTATGAGGCTTTCAATACCTCCGGCGGTCTCGGCACTCTGGCCGAGACGCTGAAGGGCAAGGTGCGGACCCTGAACTACCGCACCATCCGCTATCCCGGCCATGCCGCGATCATGAAGGCGCTGCTCAACGACCTCGGGCTGCGCCACCGCCGCGACGTGCTGAAGGACATTTTCGAGAGCGCCCTGCCGGCGACGCTGCAGGATGTCGTCATCGTCTTCGTCACCGTCTCGGGCCGCCGCAACGGCCGCCTGCTGCAGGAGACCTACGCCAACAAGATCTATTCGCACCGCGTCGGTTCCGTCGTGCGCAGCGCCATCCAGATCACCACCGCCTCCGGCATCTGCGCCGTGCTCGACATGCTGGCCGACGGCACGCTGCCGGCGAAAGGTTTCGTCCGGCAGGAAGACATCGCGCTCGACGCATTTCTGGCCAACCGCTTCGGCCGCGCCTACGCCCAGCACGAGACGGCGAGCCGCCTGGCGGGCTGAGCTGTGTGATCTCCCCCGTTGAGGGGGAGATGTCGCCGAAGGCGACAGAGGGGGTCTTCTCAGCCAGTGCAGCGCATGTAGAAGCCAAAGAGGGAAGTCGGCGCTTCACGCGCGGCGACCCCCTCTGGCCTGTCGGCCATCTTCCCCCTCAAGGGGAGAGATCACGCTCCCTCTAAACATGCAGCGCGTGCCCGAGCGCCTTCAGCGCCGCTTCCTGGAAGCCCTCGCCCTGGGTCGGATGCGCATGAATGGTGCCTGCTATATCCTCCAGCCGCGCGCCCATTTCGAGCGCCAGGCCAAAGGCCGCGGCCAGTTCCGAAACGCCCTGCCCGACCGCCTGGATGCCCAGCACCAGGTGATTGTCCGCGCGGGCGACGATGCGCACGAACCCGTCCTCGCCTTGCCTGGTCATGGCGCGGCCGTTGGCGGCGAACGGAAATTGTCCGATCTTGATCTCGCCGGCGAGCGCCTTCGCCTCGTCCGGCGACAGGCCGGCGGTGACCAGCTCGGGATCGGTGAAGCAGATCGCCGGGATCGCGCGCTTGTCCCAGCCTCGCTTGTGGCCTGCGACGATCTCAGCCACCATCTCGCCCTGCGCCATCGCCCGGTGCGCCAGCATCGGCTCTCCGGTGACATCGCCGATAGCGTAGATGCCCCGCATCGAGGTGCGGCACTGGTCGTCGATGCGGATGAATTTTCCGACCATGTCGAGGTCGATCTGCTCCAGTCGCCAGCCCTCGGTGAGCGGCTTGCGCCCCACCGTCACCAGGACCCTGTCGGCGGCGATCTTGGCGTTCTTGCCATCTGCCGTCTCGACCAGCAGCGCATCGCCCTTGGTCGACAGCCCCTTGGCCTTGGCACCCAGCATCACCTCGATGCCGAGCTCGCCGAGCCGCTTCAGCACCGGCCGCGTCAGCTCGGCATCGTATTGCGCAAGCACGCGCGGCAGGGCTTCGACCACGGCGACCTTGGCGCCCATCTTGGCGAAGGCCATGCCGAGCTCGAGCCCGATATAGCCGCCGCCGACGACGGCGAGCTTGTCCGGCACCTCGCTCAGCGCCAGCGCTTCGGTCGACGAGATGACCGGGCCGCCGAAGGGCAGGAACGGCAGTTCGGCCGGCACCGAGCCGCTGGCGATCACCACCGCCTCGGCGCGGATCACCTGGCTTCCCGTCTCGGTCTCGACCTCGACGGTCTTGCCGTCGCGGAACGTCGCCCAGCCCTGCACGGTCTTCACCTTGGCTTTCTTCAGCAGCCCAGCGACGCCGCTGTTCAGCCGGCTAACGATACCGTCCTTCCATGCGACCGTCTTGGTCAGGTCGAGCGTCGGCGGGGCGACCGCGATGCCGAGCGGCCCCTTGCCGTCGGCCATGTGCGCGATCTTCTCGAACTCTTCCGCCGCGTGAATGAGCGCCTTGGACGGGATGCAGCCGACATTGAGGCAGGTGCCGCCCGGCTTGCCGAACTCGACGATCACCGTGTCGACGCCGAGTTGCCCGGCGCGGATGGCGCAGACATAGCCGCCCGGACCGGCGCCGATGACGAGCAGCTTGCAGGAGATCTCTTTCATGGGCTTCTCGTTGCTGAGCACGGGGATTTTGGCAGAGGGTTAGGGCCTGGCGAACGCAGACCGTGGCGATTGGCCGATATCCTTGGAATCTCGTCATCTTGGGGCGGAGCAAGGAGCGTAGCGACGCGCGTAGACCCCAGGATGACTGCCGTGACGTGAGGGCGTTGCAACGGTCCAGAATTCTGGTCCGCCGCGCCCTTCGGGCGAGGTCGCGGCATGGATCCTCGGGTCAAGCCCGAGGATGACGAGGGGGCAACGTCGTCCGTATCCATACGACTAATCCACGAAGATCAGCGCCGGCGTCTCAAGCAACGTCTTGATCCGCTGCACGAAAACCGCGGCATCCCAGCCGTCGATGACGCGATGGTCGAAACTGGACGACAGGTTCATCATCTTGCGCGGGATGAACTGCTTGCCGTCCCATACCGGCCGCACCATGATCTTGTTGACGCCGACGATCGCCACTTCCGGATAATTGATGACCGGCGTGGTCGCCACGCCGCCCATCGCCCCGAGCGAGGTGATGGTGATGGTCGAGCCGGAAAGCTCATCGCGCGTCGCCGTGCCGGACTTGGCCGCGTCGGCAAGCCGGTTGATCTCGGCGGCGCTTTCCCAGAGATCGCGGGCCTCGGCATGCTTGACCACCGGCACGACGAGCCCGGTCGGAGTCTGGGCGGCGATCCCGACATGGATGCCCGCGTGCTGGTGGATAACGCCGGCCTCGTCGTCGAACAGCGCGTTGAGGTTCGGCTGGTCGGCGATCGCCTTGACCATTGCCCGCATCAGGAACGGCAGCAGCGTCAGCTTCGGCCGGTCTTGCCGCTTCTCTTTGTTGAGCGCGGCGCGCAGTTCTTCCAGCGCCGTGACGTCGACCTCCTCGACATAGGTGATATGGGGAATGTGCGACTTTGCCAGCGCCATCTTCTCGGCGATCTTGCGCCGCAGCCCGACGACCTTGATGTCCTCGACGCCCTCCTTGCGGGCAAGGCCGGTCGCGCGCGCAAGCTGCGGGCCGCGCGCCAGGAAGGCCTCGAAGTCCTCATGGCTGATGCGCCCGGCCGGACCGCTGCCCGCAACCTGGCGCAGATCGATGCCGGCTTCCTTGGCGCGCAGTCGGACGGCAGGGGAAGCCAGCGGCTTTTCGCCTTCCGCGCGCGGCGCGCCGATGACGGACGCTAGGCGCCCAGCCTTCGGTGCCGCTACGGAAGGCTGAGCCGGGACCTGTGCCGGTTTCGGCGCCGCTTTCGGGGCGTCCGACACCGGTTGGGACTTTGCCTCCACGGGGTCGGCGGGCGCTTCTGCCTTCGGCGCGGCCTTGGCACCGCTGCCTGCTTTCACGTTGCCTTCGCCGGCGATTTTGAGCCGCACGATCGGCGAGCCGATCGCCACCGTGTCGCCGATCTCGGCGCCGAGCCAGAGGATCTCGCCATCGACGGGCGAGGGAATCTCGACCGTCGCCTTGTCGGTCATGACGGCCGCCAGCACCGCATCCTCGCGCACCAGGTCGCCGATCTTGACATGCCATTCGACAAGCTCGGCCTCGGCGACGCCTTCGCCGACATCGGGAAGCTTGATGACATATTCGCCCATCGTCCGCCTCCTCCTCAGGCTTCCATGGTCTCGACGAGCGCGCGCCCGACCCGCGCGGGACCGGGGAAATACTCCCACTCCTGCGCATGCGGATAGGGCGTGTCCCAGCCGGCGACCCGCGCCACCGGCGCCTCCAGATGGTAGAAGCAATTCTCCTGCACCAGCGCCGCGAGCTCGGCGCCGAAGCCGGAGGTCAGCGTCGCCTCATGCACGACGACGCAGCGCCCGGTCTTCTTCACCGAGGCGACGATCGCATCGAGATCGAGCGGCAGGAGCGTCCTGAGGTCGATGATTTCGGCATCGATGCCGGTTTCCGCGGCCGCGGCCTGCGCGACATAGACCATGGTGCCGTAGGCGAGCACGGTGACCGCCGAGCCTTGCCGGCGGATCGCCGCCTTGCCGAGCGGTATGGTGTAGTGGCCATCCGCCACCTCGCCGAGCTCGTGCTTCGACCATGGCGTCACCGGGTTGTCGTGATGGCCGTCGAAGGGGCCGTTGTAGAGCCGCTTCGGTTCCAGGAAGATCACCGGGTCCGGATCCTCGATCGCGGCGATCAATAGCCCCTTGGCGTCATGCGGGTTGGACGGCACCACCGTCTTGAGGCCCGAGACATGCGTGAACAGCGCTTCCGGGCTCTGGCTGTGCGTCTGGCCGCCGAAGATGCCACCGCCGGTCGGCATCCTGACGACGATCGGGCAGGTGAAATCGTTGTTGGAGCGGTAGCGCAGCCGCGCTGCCTCCGAAACGATCTGGTCGTAGGCCGGATAGACATAGTCGGCGAACTGCACCTCGACGCAGGGCCTCAGCCCATAGGCGGCCATGCCGATGGCCGAGCCGACAATGCCGGATTCGCTGATCGGCGCATCGAAGCAGCGGTTCTTGCCGTATTTGGCCTGCAGGCCTTGCGTGCAGCGGAACACGCCGCCGAAGAAGCCGACATCCTCGCCATAGACGATGACGCGCTCGTCGCGCGCCATCGACACGTCCATGGCGTCGCGGATCGCCTCGATCATGGTGCGTCTGGGCATCGATCAGACCCCCGCCTGCTGGCGCTGGCGCCTCAAATGCGGCGGCGTTTCGGCATAGACGCCCTCGAACATGTCGCGCGTCGACGGCTTGCCGCCGGCATGCAGCGTGCCGTGGCTTTCGGCTTCCTTTTGCGCCGCGATCACGGTTTCGAGGATCTCGGCTTCCGCCTGGATGTGGCGCTGTTCCGTCCAGACTTTCTTGTGGATGAGATGGTTCTTCAGTCGGATGATCGGGTCGCCGAGCGGCCAGGCGTCCGATTCCGCCTTCGGCCGGTAGGCCGACGGATCGTCCGAGCTCGAATGCGCGCCGACGCGATAGGTGACATATTCGACCAGAGTCGGCCCGAGATTGCGACGCGCCCGCTCGATCGCCCATTTGGCTACCGCATGGACGGCGAGATAGTCGTTGCCGTCGACGCGCAGCGACGGGATGCCGAAGCCGAGACCGCGCGCGGCGAAAGTACCGGAGCCGCCGCGGGCAATGCCCTGGAAGGTGGAGATGGCCCACTGGTTGTTGACGACATTCAGCACGACCGGCGCCTTGTAGGTCGAGGCGAAGACCAGCGCCGCATGGAAATCGGATTCCGCGGTCGAGCCGTCGCCGATCCAGGCCGCGGCGATGCGGGAATCGTTGGAGATCGCCGAGGCCATCGCCCAGCCGACCGCCTGAATGTACTGCGTCGCCAGATTGCCGGAGATCGAGAAGAAGCCGTGCTCCTTCGAGGAGTACATGATCGGCAGCTGCCGGCCCTTCAGCGGATCGGCCTCGTTGGAATAGATCTGGTTCATCATCGCAACCATCGGATAGCCGTCGGCGATGAGCAGGCCGGCCTGCCGATAGGTCGGGAAATTCATGTCGCCTGGCTTGAGTGCCTTGCGGAAGGCGCAGCTCACCGCCTCTTCACCCAGATGTTGCATGTAGAACGAGGTCTTGCCTTGCCGCTGCGCCATCTGCATGCGCGCATCGAAGGTCCTGAGCGTCATCATATGGCGCAGGCCTTCGAGCAGTTCCTCGTCGGTGAGCAGCCCGGCCCATGGCCCGACGGCTTCGCCGGCGCGGTTGAGCACGCGGATGATGGAGAAGGCCATGTCGCGGATAGTGCGCGGATCGACATCGACCTCCGGCCGCGGCACCGATCCGGCCTTGGGAATGGTCACATTCGAGAAGTCGGGCGTGCCGCCGGGCCGAACCTCGGGCTCGGGGACATGAAAGCGCAACATTCCAGCATCGGCCATGACCTTCGTCCTCCAATGTTGCCGGTGCGATACTTGCACATCCGCGCCGCCATTTCATCGGCCGAGATGGCGGCCGTCCTCCCGGTCATCAGCCTCGTCGAGCCGATGCGGCACATGGCCGACAAGATGCAGATATGGCGCCGAAATTTCTTGTCGATGTTTGCAAGCGTCGCGCAATTTGGCGGACATTTGCGGAGCGTTTGCCGCCACAAACGACAATCAAGGCATGCGCGCCGGCCGACGCAGCAAATCTCCACCCTCGTAGGGAGTTGCTCGGCAGGGCAGAGGGGCCTGACAGACTCTGCTTCAGGGTCGTCATTCCAGGGCGGAGCAAGGAGCGGAGCGACGCGCGCAGACCGTGGAATCCATGCCGCACGTTGACGCGTTGCGGCGGTTGGAGAATATTCTGCACCCCGGCGCTCCCCGGCAAAAGTCACGGCATGGATCCTCGGGTCAAGCCCGAGGGTGACGAAGAGAGGCCGGCCGCTTCTCCGTTCACTCCGTCTCCGCCTCATGCTAACTCATCCCGCATGGCACAGAAGAAGGGATACGAGGTCGATTCGTGGCTGGCGCGGCCGGACCCGGCCATGTCCATCGTCCTGCTTTACGGCCCCGATCGCGGCCTGGTCGCCGAGCGGGCCAAGACCTTCGCGTTGAAGACCGGGCTGCCGCTCGACGACCCTTTCTCAGTGGTCAAGCTGGATGGCGCGGAAGTCGACCGCGACGAAGGCCGGCTGCTCGACGAGGCGCGCACCGTGCCGATGTTTTCCGACCGGCGGCTGCTTTGGGTCCGCAACGCCAGCGGCCAGAAGGCGCTGGCCGACGACATCAAGGCGCTGACGGCGGAGCCGGCGCCGGATGCTCTCATCCTCATCGAGGCGGGCGACCTGAAGAAGGGCACTGGCCTGCGGGCCATCGTCGAGGCAGCCGGCAACGCCATCGCCTTGCCCTGCTATGCCGACGAGGCCCGCGATCTCGACACGGTGATCGACGACGAGCTGCGCAAGGCCGGCATGTCGATGACGCTCGACGCCCGCCAGGCGCTGCGCCGCAATCTCGGCGGCGACCGTCTGGCCTCGCGCGGCGAGATCGACAAGCTGGTGCTCTACGCCCATGGCAAGAAGGAGATCGACCTCGACGACGTCAACGCCTTGTCCGGCGATGTCTCCGGCGCCTCCTTCGACGGCGCGGTCGACGCGATGCTCGACGGCAAGGTCGGAGATTTCGACATTGCCTTCACCCGGCATTGTGCGTCCGGCGGCCATCCTTTCCTGGTGCTGTCCTCGGCGATGCGGCAATTGCAGGCGATTCAGGTCATGCGCGGCCAGATGGAATCGGGCGGCCGCAATGCCGCCTCGGTCGTGGCGGGAGCGCGTCCACCGGTCTTCTTCTCGCGCCGCAAGCTGGTGGAGAAGACGCTCGAGCGCTGGAACAGCGAAGCCCTCGGCCGCGCGCTGAACCGGCTGCAGACGGCTGTGCTGCAGACGCGCAAGCGGCCCGATCTGTCGGAGGCGCTGGCCCGTCAGGCGCTGCTCGGCATCGCGGTGGAAAGCGCGAGATTGGCGCAGAGGTAGGCGATCAGCCAACCTCCCCTTGTGAGGCGATTGGCCGGCGCCTTCGGCTTTCGCCTATCGCGGGCGCCGCAAAAAAGAAGAGGCCGGCGCAGCGGCCGGCCCTGGTGTGCCTATCACCAATATATCAGCCTGGATCTAATCTTAAGCCAGAACTTTATTAGTCGGCTAATTCCACCTAATCAGCAACTTATCGCTCATCCTTCAGCCGCCGGCACAACTCGTCGAGCTGATCCAGCGAGCGGTAGTCGACCCGCAGCGTGCCGCCCTTGGCTTTATGCTCGATCGAGACGATCATGCCGATCGTGTCTGTCATCAACTTTTCCAAGGCCAGCGTGTCGGGATCCTTTTCCGGCGGGCTCGGCGCAGACCTTACTTTGGCCGGTGTCGGTCCGGCGGGCATTTGCGCCAACGCCTCGGCCTGGCGCACCGAAAGCCCTTCCTCGACGATCCGCTTGGCGAGCCCCGCCGGATCGCCGGCCGTGACCAGCGTGCGGGCATGGCCGGCCGACAACGCGCCGTCGACCAGCATGTCGCGGATGACGTCAGGCAGCTTAAGGAGCCTCAGCGTGTTGGCGACATGGCTGCGGCTCTTGCCGATCACCTGGCCGAGATCGGCCTGCGTGTAGCCATGCTCGTCGATCAGCTGCTGATAGCCTTGCGCTTCTTCGACCGGGTTGAGATCGGCGCGCTGCACGTTCTCGATGATCGCCAGCTCCAGCGCGGTACGGTCGTTGACATCGCGCACGATGAGCGGGATCTCGG
>NZ_RZSF01000019.1:0-41831 GCF_004023325.1 Mesorhizobium sp. M1A.F.Ca.ET.072.01.1.1
GCGCTAGATCAACAGGATGCACTAGATGCCCTCGGCGCGCCACCTGCGGCTCTTTTCGACGGTCTCTCCGCGATCGAAGAGGATTGGCGCGCGATCGCCAGCGATACAACGATCTGGCTCGAAAGCACTTTAAAATTTGAGCGCCTCGACGAGCCGCGGTTCGCCCCGAGCGCTGGGGCAGGAACGCCGTTCCGATACATCTACTCCACCACCCCCGGGCGTCAAACACTCATCCCGCTACCAACCTTCCTGGCACATTGTGACGCTGCGCTAGACTTCGGTCCGAGATATAGGGGCGACAGGACGATCCGGACTATGCCCTACACCTTTCGCCGACGCACCGCGTTGCATCCGCGCGCGCGCGCCAATGGCTTGGGGCTGCTGCGCTATGGCGATGACCTGATCAGCGGCATTACGGCGTTCACCGAGTCGGACGATCGCGGCCGATCTTTTGCTATGTGGCGCTTTGCTCCCGGCTATGTCGGCGATCCCACAGCCGATGTCTTCTTCCGGTTCGACTTCGTCCTCGAAGCCGACGTCGCGGCCGCGGACCGAGTTCTCCGCCGACACGAACGCAACGATAGCGCGGCGAACGCTGCGATCCGGCGTCGTAGCGACATGGCACTCCCTCCCTTTTACCGCTCGCTTTGGCTCGACCGCGAACTGACGCTGGTGACCGATCACGCGCTTCTCGCGCTCCTTGCGCAACGCTATCGAGTCGAACCGGATCAGAACGGGGCACGCGACCTCAATCTTAATTTTCGCCGGTGGCAACGCCT
This sequence comes from Mesorhizobium sp. M1A.F.Ca.ET.072.01.1.1, assembly GCF_004023325.1. Taxonomy (NCBI): domain Bacteria; kingdom Pseudomonadati; phylum Pseudomonadota; class Alphaproteobacteria; order Hyphomicrobiales; family Phyllobacteriaceae; genus Mesorhizobium; species Mesorhizobium sp. M1A.F.Ca.ET.072.01.1.1. The sequence goes on from NZ_RZSF01000019.1 coordinate 780, forward strand.
GTCACAGTTGCACCTTCCGGAGTTCGCTCATTGGCCTGACCTTTGCCTTAAGGCGCGGGAAGTGGCCGAAAAAGCGCTTCGCGCGGATCCCGATCTCATCGAAAGCCTCGCGAAAGCTGAGCAGCGCGCGCTACGGGCCGCTCAGAGGCGGCTGGGCCAGTTGCAGGCTCGCGCTCGCGCCGCAGTGAGTGCTGGCGACGACACCGAGCTTCCGTTTGAGGAGCAACTCGCTACTGCGCTAAGAGAGGGCATTCGCATTCCTCAGGTTCGGCTCGACACTGTTGGCGCGATCTTCGTCTCGGCGAACCGCTCTGTCACCGAGCGCGTTTCGAGTGACCTGTGATGGGCGCATTCGATTTCGCAGGTCTGCAAGACTTTCTGCTCGACCATCGGAGCGAGATTGGCGACTCCCGGCCCCGCGACGGGGTCTTCGATCGCCTAGCGCAGATCCTAAAAGCCTCACAGGCAACTGGGCGGCTGCAAAATGCATATGATGCCATGGCCCTTTTTAGGCACGTATTGCGACGCCAGTCCCTTCGTGCGGGTCAGCAGGCGCAGTTGCGCGTACCCTCTCGTCCAGGCTGGCCGGACCGAGCTTCCTGGGCGCATTTTGGGGTGCGGGCTCATAGCGAGACGCAAGGCTATTTCCTGGTCGAAGCTCGACCGTGGCGCGCTGATTGGCTCGACGACAGCGACAATCCGGTTTTCGAGGACATCTTCGCCGAGCAAAATATTCGGCTCGATTGGCAGCGGCCAATCGACCCGTTCCTCGGCGAAGCGAGCGGATTCGACAGCTATGTATCGCCGGGCCAGCGCGAGGCGGTGCGCAGCGCCTTTCTGTTGCCGCCCGGAGAGACTCTCGTTGTCGCCTTGCCGACCGGGTCTGGGAAGAGCTTCGTTGCACAGGCCCCGGTCCTTGCCCGCGGATTGGAAGGCGGATTGTCGCTCTGCGTCGTTCCGACCACGGCACTGGTGCTCGATCAGGCGCGTCAAATGCGGCAAATGCTCAAGCGCCGCTTTCCCCGGCGTGACGTGCCTTCACTCGCTTGGCATTCCGGCCTCAGTGCGGAGGAGCGAGCGGCGATCAAGGCCGCGATACGCGAGGGCCGCCAAGGCATCCTTTATTGCTCGCCCGAAGCGGTGACCGGAGCCTTGCTGCCTTCGCTATACGAGACGGCGCACGCCGGATTGCTGTCCTATCTGATCGTCGACGAGGCGCACCTGGTAAGTCAGTGGGGTGACAGTTTTCGACCAGCCTTTCAAATGCTGGCAGGCGTACGACGGGGATTGCTCGCGGCCTGCCCGACCAGTCGCCGCTTTCGGACGCTGCTAATGTCCGCGACGCTAACCCCGGAGACCGTGGAGACGATCGACGCTCTCTTCGGCCCGGCTCGTACGGTTCAGATGGTCGCCTCGGTCCATCTGCGGCCCGAACCTCAATATTGGGTCCACCGCGAGGACGATCCGGAGGAGAAGGACCGCAAGGTCCTTGAAATCTTGCGGCACGCGCCGCGGCCATTCATCCTCTATGTAACTAAGCGCAGCGATGCGAGGCGGTGGATCAAGCGACTGCGCAAAGAAGGCTGCGCGCGCATCGACTGCTTTCACGGCGAGACTGCCCACGCCGATCGTCTCCGGATCATAGATCAATGGTCCGACAACAAGCTCGACGGGGTGGTCGCCACCTCCGCGTTCGGCGTCGGGATCGACAAGCGGGACGTGCGCACGGTGATCCATGCCGCCGTCCCGGAGACGCTCGATCGCTTCTACCAGGAAGTCGGGCGCGGAGGGCGAGACGGCTGCCCCTCGGCTTCATTCCTGATCTATTCGCGCGAAGACCAGGAAATCGCCAACCAGATCGCCTCACCTTCGCTGATTAGCGACGACCTCGCGTTCGAACGGTGGTCGACGATGTATGGCGATAGCATCCAACTCGATACGCTTGGCCGATTGCTCGAGGTGGATTTGGCTGCTGTCCCGCCCCGGCTGCGGAGACAGTCCGATTACAATCAATCCTGGAACATGCGAACGCTGATCATGATGGCGCGGGCCGGTATGCTCGAGCTTGAATCGCAGCCGCCGTCGCGTATCGCGCGGCAAGAGCAAGAAACCGAGCTAGCATTCGAGCTTCGCAGTGATGAGCACTGGACGGACTATTTCCAGCGCGCGGTGGTGAGCATGACCGACTTTGAGCACATGAGCCGGACGCGGTTCGAATGCCTCATCGGCGAGGAACGGCAGCGTGCGTTCGATGAGGCCACCGAGAATCGCGCGTTGCTCGACAAGCTACTGGGCGGCACGAGCGAGGTCTCGCTGCTACTGGACGATCTTTATCGCAGCAACGCCCCGGGCCGGGCGGTGATCGTATCGCCCGCCTGCGGCGGATGCCCGGTCCACCGCCGCATGGGGACCAAGAACACCGATTATTCTGCTCCACCCGCATACGGCATTGAGCATGTCGGCCATTTCGATCTCAACCTCTTCGTCAGCCGGTTCCCGCAACTCGATCTCGGGGAGCCCGTCATCCTTGCCGTCGAAGAACCCATTGACGATACCGCTGTTGTTTCCCTGCTGCGCGACTTCGTCGCTATGTTCGGAGTACGCGAGATCGGCACGCAGACCGCCTTTCGGGAGCGAAACCCCTCGCTTGCCGAACTGCACAAGCACAGCGACGATCGCGTGCTGCTGTTGCAGTCGCTCGAGGAGGAAGTTCTACGGCCATCGTCGTACGAGCTTCCGCGCGTCACGGTCTGGACCGGCGCGGTCGGCCCCGGGCTGCCGAAGTATCTGTTCACGATGAAACGGCCGCTGCACATCATCATCACGCCGGCGTCGACGCTGGATCCGTGGAACGTCCTGCGCCGCATCGCCGACACTGGATCCAATGTGCTGTCGGTCGATCAATTCAAGCTCGGAGCGCGCCTGTGAGTATTCTCAACCAAGCCAGCGACGGGCTGTTCAATGTGCTGATCGTGCTCGTTCGCACCCTCGTTCGCTTCGGTCCAAAGGGGCGCGAAGACCTGATCCTCGCATGTGGAGGCGCCGCTGATGCGTTCGACACCAGCCAGTTGACAAGAACGTTGAACCGCTGGACCGAATTAGGCCTGTTCGGCGAAAATAGGGGCGCCATCATTATCGCCGAGCCCCACCGCTCTGCCCTCGGCAAGAGCGCAGACGACGCTGAAGCGCGCCTCCCCAAAGTGGCAAGGACCGTGGCGTTGCTGCAGGCTAACAATGCGCGCTTCTGGGAAAGCGAGGAAGCTAGGAGCGCGGATTTTTCGAGAGGCGTGGCGTGGATGCTGGCCCAGGATGTCTATACCCTCGATGCCAATTCCGACCGGTTGGCAGAACTGGAGGCGCAACAGTTGATCGACAGCGGCAGTCAGAAAATTGCCCAGAACAATACGCGCTGGAATGGCCTTAAAACCTGGATGCTCTATCTGGGCTTCGCCCGCGACGGGATGCAATGGGTCGTCGACCCCACCGAGGCGCTCCGCGACGCGCTCACCGAAATCTTCGGGTCGAGCCGAGAACTGTCCGGCCCAGCCTTCGTAGACCGCACCGCCTCGGTGCTGCCCGTCCTCGATGGTGGTGCGTATCGGGTGCAGGTCGAGGCAGCGTTGAAGGAAAGCGCCTGGCACCGACTTCGTGCCGGCCTCGTCTCGTCTTCCTTGTCTCGGGCGATCCAGCGCCTCGACCGTGAGGGTTTCATCACGCTTTCAAACCGAAGCGACTCCGAGGGCGTCGTAACGCTAACAGGCAGCAACGCGCGGACATGGCGGGATGTCTCGCATGTCGGGCTTGTTCAGGCAGGAAAGGCCGGCTGATGCTTGAGAAATATTGGCCCGAGCCCGATCGCGTTAATGCCTGCATCAAGAACGAGGCCGAGACCGCGGACGTGTCGGTCCTGCTCGCGGTTCATCAGCCGACTCCGCTCACGACGCGGAATGCCGGCACGAACATCGAGACTCCGGCGTCCGAGCAGGAATTGCTCGATGCCTTTCTCTCCGACGACGTTCCGGGCGGATATCTGCTGTTTCCGATCACCGGTCCCTCGGGTGTCGGCAAGTCACACATCATTCGCTGGCTTGATGCGCAGCTCCAGCGCTCGCCCCGGCGCGAACGCCTCCACATCATCCGGATTCCCAAGAGCGCAAGCCTGCGCCGGGTCGTCGAGCTGATCATTGAGCCGTTGGCCGGCGATCTTAGATTCGAGAAATCGCGATCGGACCTCTCCCGCGCCGTCGCCGAAGTCGACAAGCGCAAGGCCGTCGTCCTGTTTCGAGCGCAGATAGAGAATGCGCTCGCCAGTCGGGCTGAGGCCCTGGTCATAGAGGCCCGCGAGCATAAAGAACGTGCGGCCGAGCTTAGACCTCTCATCGGCCATGCGCAGATGCTGCCCAAGCTCTTCGGTGACGCGGCACTCAAGGATCATTTCGACGAAACGGTGCTCGCCAGGGTGGTTGCGCGCGCCTTACAGGGCCGTGAGGACGGCGTCGAGGGCGACGAAACTCAGTCCCAGTTTTTCGCTGAGGATCTCATCCTGCCAGATGAGATCGATCTCAACAATGCGGCCCTCCCAGTTAAGACCTACTATCAGACGCAGCTCGCGGTCCAGGATGTCCGCCGCCGGCAGTCCGCGGCCGACCTGCTCAACACGATCGTCGACACAGCGATCGGCAACGTCTTCCAGCTCGAGCAGAGTACCGGCGGGATCACGTTGCAGGACATCATCCTCGGCGTCCGTGAGATCCTGCTGAAGGACGACATGGACCTCGTCCTGCTCGTGGAGGATTTCGCAGCCCTGTCAGGCATCCAAGACGTGCTGCTCAAGGTGTGCGTGCAGGAAGGCACACATGACGGCAAGAAAGTGCGCGCTACCATGCGGACGGCGCTCGCGCTCACTGATGGCTATCTTGCTTCGCGCGACACGATACTCACGCGGGCGCAGCGGGTCTGGGTCATCGGCAACCGTGAGCAGAGCGATGATGAGATCAAGAGCGCCGTGATCGAGATGGTCGGCGCTTACCTGAACGCGGCGCGCTGGGGTGAAGACGGCCTGCGCAAGCGGTTCGACCGCCGCGGTTCCGGCGACGGGCTCACCGGCTGGCTACCCGCCTGGCATGATGAAGCGCAGAGAGATGAGGAAGGCGAGGCGCTTAGGGCCTTTGGCTTTTCCACGCGCGGCCATGCGCTGTTTCCGTTCAACCGTCTCGCGGTGGAGCAGCTCGTCCAGCGGCATCTGGGGGAAGGAAGCCGGCTCGTTTTCAATCCGCGCCGCGTCATAAACGAGATCCTCCGTCGCCCGCTTCTCATGCGGAGCACGTTCGTCACCGGCAATTTCCCGCCGCCCGACTTCCATGGGCTGCGGCCGAGCGTTTATCTCGCCGGCCTGATCCGACAGGCGAGTCAGCCCGAACCCGTCAAGCGGCGCCTTGCTTCCGCACTCGCGGTGTGGGGCGGCAACGCCGCGGATCAAACTGCCCTCGCCCATGTACCGCCAGCGATCTTTACTACCTTCTCGCTGCCGACGCTTACCGAACTCGCCAATGTCGCCTTCGTGCCGGAGCGCGATTCGACGGCGCCAGTGAGGCCAACCGGCGGCGAAGATGCGAATCCCTTGCCGCCTCCCTTGACACCTGCTCCCGAGCAGGATCCGCGCGTGGCGGCTTGGTCGAAGAAGCTTGATGCCTGGGCGTCTGGGACGGAACTCGTGCAGGCCGACGCTCGCGAGCTTCGCAGTGCGCTAGCGGCAATGCTGAAGGGCGCCATCAACTGGCCTGCGCTCCGGATGCCGGACGAGGATATCAAGGCAACTTGGCTTTCCATTGCTGGTGCGCGCAACAATCCTGTGAGCGGACGCATCCTCGTCGTCTGTGACCGGCGCGAGGATGAAGACGGCACACTTCGCGAGGGCTTCCTCGGCGCACTGAGATTTGGCTTTAATGGGCACCGCTGGAACTATCCGGAGGCCGACGTCGATTATGTCGCGAGCGCCGCGATCATCGATCACCTGGTCGATCAACTGGTGCCGATTCTGGTTGCGGAGACGAAGGCGCAGGCGGCCGTGGTCGCTCGGGCATTGCTTAATCAGTCGCGCATCATTGGCCTCGCGCCACCGGTTCGTGCCGCAGGCGCGGAAGCTCTCTTGCGCGGGCTGTTCTCTCCACCGCCGCAGGTCGAGACGCAAACATTCGAAGACGGGTGGGATCAGCTTCGCACCCAGGCGCTGGGTTCGGTCAACGGCCGAAGCACGCGCGTCATCCTTCAGGGGCTTCTGCTCGATCGGAGCGCGAGCTTCCAGGGTTCAGGAAACAAACCGTTCGCAATTGACAGCCCGCGCCTGCTCGACGTGCTGGCCGGCGATCCGCCGGCGGGTCCTCTTCCGGAGGGCCTTCCAGAGGAAGCGCGCACCCTCATCCCGACGCTGACAGACGCCCGGCTCTGGGGCAAGCTGCAGGCAGTTATCGCCAAGCTTCGCACCTTCCGGGCCGAGATTGCGGATTTCGTCGATGAGGATCTCGACAAGAACGCGTTCGTTGCCAACTTGCGTGAAATCATCCCACTGCTGCAGAAGACGAATTGCTGGCCGTCAGGCGTTATGATCAAGCAAAATGAGTTCGAGGCGCGTCTCACGGAATTTCAGACAAGCCGCTTTGTCGACCTAGTGGACAAGACGGCGACAATCGTCGACGAAGCCGACCGAGAGCAAATCCCGAAGCTGCTCAATGCACTTGGATCGCTCGATCTTGGGCTGATCCAACGCACCATGTCGTTCCTGACCATAGCAAATGAGATCGTAACTCAGGCAGCGCCGCGTGTGGCACAACAGCTAACTATTCGTGGTCAATCCGACCCAAGCAATGCGGCAGCGGAAATCGCGAGCCTGCTCGAGGGGGTGAGCGGCAGTCAGCCCGCACTGTTGGAGGCTGAGGCATGAGCACTTCGCTTCCCGCACGCGCAAAGGCGCTTCACGAGGGGCTGGTGGCACTTGACCAACTCGGGGCTAACGTCGAGGAAACCGGTTTGCTCGCGGATCTCCGCGCGGACCTCGCGCCACCCGCAGCAGAGCTCAGTCGCGCGCTCGACCAGCGCAGGCTGCTCATAGGCTCGGGGATTGAGGCGCCGGAGCCGCCTTCGCTTGCGACTGCCCGCAAGCGTGCTGCCGTACTTCTCGAAAGGTTCACTGCCGAGAAGAAGGCGACGACGCTCAAGAGGGGCAGCGGTTGGGCTAACCTGATCAAGGAGATCAAGACGGCATCGACCGACCTTGGCACCGGCGTCGTCAGAAGTTGGAAGGGGTACAGCCAGAGCGTGTTCACCGGCGAGGCACCATCAGTGGTGAAGGGCCGGATTGCGATGACGCCCGCGAACACCGCCGCTTTCAAGATGTATGACCAGCTTCACCAAGCGTTCCGCACCGAGTTCGACAAGCTGCCAGCCGACAAGGCGGCAATCGATCGCGTCAAGGCCCTTGCGACAACGCTGACCGAGACAGCCAAGGAGTTCGACTTTGATGTACCAGCCGACGTGAAGCGTTTCCTTGAGGCCATTCAGACCGGAGGAGCAAAGCTCGACCTGCTGACAGACGTCGTGCTGAAGTGGCTCGAAGAGAACAATGCATTCGACACTTATCGTATCGTGCCGCGGAGCGCAGATGGAAGCCGATGAAGCCCTGCTGCTGACTGCACTGGACGAGATTGAGCAGCGTGAAGCCCGGTTGCTGACCTGGGGTCTGGTCGACGGACATGTGTCGGCCGGTGAGATGCATGGGATCATCGATGTGCTGCTCGACAACCCGGTCTTGAGCGCCGGTGTCAGCTTTCCGGACGCTGGTCATGTCATCGCAGAACTGATCCGCCGAGCACTGCTGTTCGACATCGGCGAGGAGCCAGGTACGCAATACCGATCCCGCATGGCCGAAGGTGTCCGCCTGCTGTTTCGGTTGCGCCAACTCTTTCCTCAACATCGCGGACCAACCGGCTGGCAGGCCGCGCCGACACTCGTTGCCGACTTCCGGTTCATCTGGCGTCGTCGCCGCTACCCGCGTCGTGAGATCGACGCGGCGGCAGCGCTCGCCACGATCGCGGCGGCGACGCCTGACAAAGCTGCGCGTGCGGCGCTTTCGGCGCTGGTCGAAAGCTTCGGCCCGCACTTCCTGCCGCGGATCGCTGGGTCAAGGTTCTGGCTCTTTACCCCCGCAACGAACTGCTGAAAGACCAGTTTGCAGAGGTCTACGGTCAGGCCCGGCGCCTCGACGCGACGTTAGCCGCGCGCGGTCACCGCAAGATCCTGATTGGGACCTTCTTCGGTCCGACGCCCCATTCAGCCGAAAAGGCGCACGACGCGCGCAGCGGCTGGCGGCAGACATCGGCTGGGCTCGTTTGTGAATATCTGCGCTGTCCCGCTCCGGGCTGCGACGGGGACATGGCTTGGTGCGACGCCGATCGGCACGCCAGTCGCGAGCGGCTTGAGTGCCTCGAGTGCTCTGCCGCGATCGAGAGTGACGAGATCATCCTGACTCGCGACCGATTGCGATCCGAAGCACCGGACATTCTGTTCACCACCACAGAGATGCTCAACCAGCGGATGGGAGACGATCGGTTTCGGCACCTGTTCGGAATTGGCGACCGGGCACAGCGCCCCGTCGAGATGATGTTGCTAGACGAGGTTCATACCTATGCCGGCATCTCCGGCGCCCAGGTGGCGTTCCTGCTTCGCCGTTGGCGACGGTTGGTCCGCCAGCATGTCAGCTTCGTCGGACTGTCGGCGACGCTCAAGGACGGAGCGCGCTTCTTCGCGCAACTGACCGGCGTGTATGAGCAGTCGTCGGTCGAAATCGCACCGGCCAACAGCGACATGATCGCCGAGGGCGCTGAGTATCTCCTCGCGCTCAGGGGCGATCCCGTGTCGCGCACGGCATTGCTGTCGACCACGATCCAGACCGGAATGCTCTTGTCCCGGCTCCTCGACGTGCCGGATGCTCGCAAGAGTCAAGGCATCATTGGTGAGCGACTCTTCCTGTTCACGGACGATATCGACGTCACCAACCGCATGTATTTCGCGATGCTCGATGCCGAGGGGCGCAGGAGCAGCGGCGCTCCCGACTTGGTGAACAGACCGGACGGCGGGCTGGCTTCGCTTCGTCGGCCGCTGCCTGTCGAACAGCGCAGGCTTCATGGCCAAGACTGGGAGGCGGTGATCGAAATCGGCCACAGCCTACAGCCGCAAGACCGGAAATCGGTGGGCCGCGTGATGTCGATGGACCCGGGCGTCGGCAACAACCTCGACATCATCGTGGCGACCGCCTCGCTCGAGGTCGGCTTCAACGATCCGCGGGTTGGCGCTGTGATCCAGCACAAGGCCCCGCGCGATGTGGCCCAGTTCCTCCAGCGCAAAGGCCGCGCAGGCCGCTCGCGTCGGATGCGCCCCTGGACGGTCGCTGTGCTGTCCGACTATGGCCGGGATCGCTTGGCCTATCAGAGCTACGACCTGCTGTTCGATCCGGAGTTGCCACTGCGCACGTTGCCCGTCGGCAACCGCTACGTCAGGCGGATCCAAGCGATCTATGCGACGCTGGACTATCTTAGCCAAGCGTCGCGCTCTTCGCGGCAGGGCAGCGTTTGGTTCGATCTCTCGGGCAGTACTGACAGCAGCTATCAACGCGCGCGCCAGACAGCGCTCGCCGCGCTGATCGAGCGCATCCTGACCGTCCCGGCCGAGTTGGATCGCTATACGGCCTATCTCGCCTCGGCGCTGAAGATCGACGAAAGCGCGGTCGTTCCGCTGCTCTGGGACCATCCCCGACCCCTCATGACGCAGGTGCTGCCGACAGCATTGCGCCGGCTCGAGAGCAATTGGCGCGCGTGGGGACAGGCCTGCGACGATTTCCAGGTGTTCAATTCGCCGCTGCCGGAGTTCGCTCCAGCCAATCTGTTCAGCGACCTCAACCTTCCGGAAGCCAACATCGTTTTGCCCCAACCTGGCAGCGCAACGCCCGATGAAGTGGCGATGCCCGTAGCACAGGCGCTGCGTGAGTTCGCGCCCGGCCGCGTGTCACGGCGGTACGGTATCAGCCACGCATTCGAACGCCACTGGCTGTGTCCGCCGCTCGATCAGAACGGCGCGCAAGCCGTGCCACTCGAGCCGTTCGCGCATCTCGATCGCCTCGGTGATTGGCGGACCATCATCGAGGGCGCAATTAGCCGTGTGCCTGTCTATCGGCCGCGGGTTCTCCAGGTTCAGCCGCCGCCGGGCACGGTCGTCGACACCTCGAACGCGCGACTTCGTTGGCGCAGTCAGCTTGTCGCACGCGAGACCGGCTTGGTGCTGGCCCCGCCACGGGGCAGCCCGTGGACCTCGTTGATCGAGGATATCCGCTTCTACACGCATGAAGGGTTGAGTCCGATCGAGGTTCGCCGGATGGCGCTCGGGAGTGATGCGGGCATTCGCTTCCGGGATGGGAGATCGCTCAACAAGAAGTTCCACTTCGAAGTCGATGGGCAAGCCGCGGCGCTGGGCTTCAGCCTCGCCGTCGACGCGGTGTGCATCCGGCTTCGCTTCCCCAACGCGTTGTGGTCAAACCTTGGAGACGAGGTCGATCCACGCTACCGCGCAATGCGGACCGCGCGCTTTCATCACGACGCGGTTCACGGCCCCCTTCTTGAAGCGGTTGACAATCCCTTCGCGCGCGATTGGCTTGCCCATCTCGTGCTCGCGGCCATCAGCAACGAAGCGATGGCGCGTGGCATATCGCTTCCGGAAGCAGCGGCACGGCTGGCCGATGGGAACGCCGAACTCGACCTCGACCAGACGCTCAATATCCTATTCCAGTCGCCGATCGTCGACGATGCGAATGCCCAGGGCAATCTGCAGGACAAGCTCCGGCAGGAACTGGCGGATTTCCTCGCCGATCGACAGGTCGTGAACAGCTTGTTCAGCCTTGCCGCGATTTTATGGACACCAATCGACCCTGGTTGGGAATCGTGGCTGCGCGAACGCTATGCGGCCACCGTCGGCGCAGCTGCCTTGAGCGCTATCACAAGCCTCTGCCCTCAAATCGACGGAGACAGCCTGGTGCTCGACATCACGGCTGGACCCCGCGAGGAAGACGATGTGCTTGCCGGAGTCGCCAATGGCGAAATCTGGATCAGCGAGATGACGCCTGGTGGCAACGGCCAGATTGAAGAGGCGCAACGTCAGTATGTCGAGGACCCGCGCCGCTTCTTCAGCCTGATGACGGCTGCGCTGCGCGACAATGATTTCTCCCTCAACGACTACCAATTGAGCCGCTTCCTTGCCGCCGTCGTGGAGGGCGACAGCGACGATCCCCTGCCAACGGCCACCCGCGTGTTTCGGCAGGCCTCGGGTGCGGAGGAGAGTCATATGTCCTTCACGGCCCTTCGTCACACCCTCGCCGAGGAGGGCTTCGTCACCTTTCACGCGTTCCTCGTGGCGCTCGCGAACCGCATCCTTCGTCCCGGCTCAAGCATCGACAGTGACGCCTTCTTCCTTGACGCGGTGCGCCTCTGGAACGCCGAGGAGGAGCGCCTAGGCGTAGAACTCGATGCCCGCGTGCTGGCCTACCGATTGGCGCGATCAGACGACATCGATGCCGCGCTTGGGCTGGCGGGGATCGACACTCCCACGATCAATCCCGATCAGTGGCGCTTTGGCGTGATCTACGGACTGCTCTGGCCCCGCGGCGCCCAAATTCGCCAGTCAGGCCTGCGGATCTATTCGCCTTTTGCCGATCTGCCGGCACCGGATCCTTTGCTGCTACAGACCTATCTCGCGGAAGATGCGGCCCTCATCGATCTGGAGGCCGAAGGGTGGCATGACCGATGCCTCGATCGCCTCGCAGATGTCGGGGCCGCCACTTTGGTGTGCCCAATGGCCGCCGCATCGCTGCTCGCAGATGCCCTGAGCTTCCTTGCGACTAATCCGGTGCAGACAGCCTATCTCTCGGTGTTTGCTCGGGTGCAGGCCGTTAGGCGCGTGGCGCATGTCTTTCACGTCGATATAGACGTCGCGGAGGCGCTACAATGACGTTCGAGACGCGGCGTATCTTCAAAAGCGCGGTGACCAGCCAGAACCTGATCCGCGAACTCCTCCAGTTGATGTTTCTGGGGGAGTTGCTGGCGCCTGGTGGCGAGCGCGCCTGGTTGGTCAGCCCCTGGATTAGCAACATCATCCTGTTCGACAATCGTGCCGGGGGATTCGGCACTGTAAACCCGGAATGGGGCAATCGCGAGATCCGGCTCATTGAGGTTGTCATGGACATGATGGCGTGCGGAACGGCGCTGGGCATTGCAACGAGCCTAGACGATCATAACGATCCGCTGATCGATGCGCTGATGATGGCGGCCGATGAGGCAGGCCTGGCCAACAAATTGTCTATCGTGCGCCGGGAGCATCTGCACATCAAAGGCGTGCTGCTGAAACGAGGACTTCTGACAGGCTCGATGAACCTCACCTATAGCGGGCTCGAGTTGAACGACGAGATGGTTGTTTACGACACGATACCCAAGACGCTCGCCGAGGCACGAATCAACTTCGAATCCTATGTGGGAGCGGGCACATGATCGAGCATCTGCCCGAACGGGAGCAGCAATGGCTGGCGCGCTTCTTTGCGGCGCCCAACGAGTTGAGGTGGTCTTCTCTGCTGGACGGATCGGTGTCGACGAGAGAGGCTGATCAGGTGCGGCAATGGCTTCGACTGCTCGCCGCTCAGCACCCAAGTGCGCCGCTCGTCCTCCCTTTCGTTCGGGGAGGCACGATCACGGGCTGGTACGCCACCACGCAAGGAACTTCGGGCGGAACCGAACTGCGCGACGAGATCAATGCGTGGCTGGGTCCCACCTGGCTCAGTCACCTCGAGCGAGTGTCAGAGGGTTCCTCCGATCCGATGGCCGAAGCGCTGCGCGACCGCTTTGGCGGGACGGTCTATCGGTTCACGGGGCCTGACGACGCTGCCCTTCAAGCGATCTCGGCGCGGCTGGGTAATTTCGCCGCCCTGCTGGAGCGCAGGCCGCTGGTCACTCGGACTCAGGCCCGGCCGGTCGGGGCCATTCGCAGCGATTTCGAGCGCGCGCTCCTCGCCGGAGACGAAGCCCAGGCGGAGGCGATGATCGCCGAGTTGAAGCAGACCGGCCGCCTCAACGAAGAGAATCTGCGCTACCTCGAAGTGCGACTAAGCGCGGGCCTCGGACTTTGGCCGCAGATCGCCCGCGATCACTGGCTCATCAAGACGATGGCCGATCTGGCGCTGCCGCCGCAGGTCCTCGCGGACCTGATCGAGGCGCTCTATCGGACCTATGTCGATGAGGCGGAGGCAAGCGGCGACGCGGCTGCAATGCAGAATGCCTTCGCGCGGCATATCGCAGCCCCATATCCCAAACTGTTCGCCTCACGCCGCGGCATTCGTACCTCCCGCGTCATAAAGGCCTTTCTGCTGTTCGAGCGCCTGCAGGCGAGTCCCGACCCCGCAATTATTGGGGACTTGCTCGACGTGTTGCCGCCGGGAACCGACGCTTCACTCTTCGAGGCGTCGCGTCCAGCCGGACCGGCTCCAAGGGTGGCCGGTGCGGCAATATCGGATGAAGCGGACGAAGCCTTCGATGATGGGCAGTTCGATCGTGCTTTCGAGTTCTACCTGCGTCTTGCGCCCAGTAAGAAGACAATCAGCCGGCTACTGTCGTGCGTGGGTATGATCGGGACCGACGACGCGCGCAACCGGCTGCTTGCCCTAGTGGACCGGGCAAAGCCGGACCTGACTGCGGAGCTGACACCAGGCATCGCCGGTAAAGTCGAGAGCCTTAGGCAGGCGCAACCTTCCTGGCTGTCCGCGGTCACGGGCAAGCCGGCACAACCCACTGCCAACCCGTGGATGAATTGGGCGGAGCGGTTGCAGGCGGGTGATAATCTAGCCGCGGCGCAGCAGGAGGTCCAATCGGCGCCGACCAACTGGGATGCCTCAGAAGTCCGAGAGAGCGGCCCGTTCTCTCAACGGTTCGCCACCATCGTTAGTGGTCTCGGCGGTGAGGCCGGTATGATCGCGCGAGCGGCGGTGCCCCAAATCTTTGCGAGCTTCTTTCCCGTCGATGCCGTCCCATCGCCGGCCGCCAAGCCGATCGCATCGCTCCTGTTTTTATTGATCGCGATGGATGAGGCCCTTTCGCGGGCCGATCTCGACCTGCTCGCGCAACTGGCCAGCATCCTTGTCGAGCAGGGGCTGTCGTCTGAGGACTATGTCATCCTGATCAAAGATCTCGAGGATGTTCAGAAGCGGATCGGTTCCTACGCATATCTGCCCTGGAGCTTGGACCTCACCGAGGCGCTGGCGATTTTACCCTGCACGTCTGACGTAGCGCGCGATGCCCGTCTGCGCCTGTTCCTACAGGTGCTAGGTCAAGCAGCCGGCTTTGCCCATCGCCTTGCGCCGCACGATTTGGTGCCGATTGAAATACTCGCCAAGGACTACGGCGTCAGCCCAGAAACAGTCAGTACGCTCAGACGCGACGCAAAGGGTGATGATGCTGGACCGCTGCTGCCTAATCTTGAGGGCAAGATGATCGGAATTTACACACTGGCGGAGGCTGCTGGCAGCAGGGCCAAGGCTGCGTTGGAGAAGCTGTTTCCTGGCTGTAAAGTCGTGGTGAACTCTGACCTCGTGGCTACACCGCAACTCACGAGTTTGGCAAAGAGTGCCGATATGTTCGTGTTCGCCTGGAAAAGCAGCAGCCATCAAGCCTTCTATTGCGTCAAGGACGCCCTCACCAAGGGAGAGCCGATCTGGGCACCGGGCAAGGGAACCGCGAGCATACTGCGTGCCGTTCTTGATCATTTGGCTTAGGCGAACAGTCCAGAACTTGCTTAACCTTGATCAGATTACCCGTTGCAAGTTGGCCAATTGTACCAATCGTAACTGAGAAGACCGCGCCGCCCTTATGGGCCTAATACCCGCTTCGTGTCGTATGTTTATTTTTCATAGATCGCCAGCACATTTAGATCAGGCCCATCCTTTAGTGTCCCAATCAACCTCATGCCGTGGCCGTGACATCTGCGAAGGCAAAGGTCCCTGTATAATAGCGCCCGCCTGCTTCTATATGAACGTGCATGGTATCTCCCACGTCGTTGAGGGGAAGCCGATAGTCAATCCATTCGATTCGACTGTTCTGTTCGGCTGCACCGTTTTCGATCATCGCCATAGCGGCGTCAGGGTCGAAATTGTCTCCGAGCCATTTCCAAAGTTCCCGAGTGTCGCCAAGGCCCTTTGGCGGCCGTTCACCATTCGACTTGGAAAACTTATCGAAGAACGTCATTACTTTGCCGTTGGAAAACTCAGCCGCCATCGGGATAAGTTTCGTTCGCGGCTTTAGATCGAGCATCACCAGAGCACGCGGCACCGCTGATGCCTTGCCTTCCGATTGCCAACGACCCGCCCCCGCGATGTCGCCTACCAGCAACCGGTCCTCTCGTTCGAGAAAATAGAAGGCAATCAATTGATCCAGTTGGCGCTCGGGCGTATCGATCGACTCGAAATTGATAGTCTCAACATCGGATTTGCCGGTTTCGGAGCCACCTTCGGCGTTTGCTTCAGCTTCTGCTCCGGCGGCGAAAAGGCCAGACAACCAAGAAGGGAGACTGAAGCCGGCCTTAGCGGCGAACCTCGCTTTTAGTTCGGCACGTTTGTTGGCAGAAATCTGGATAGTACGACCTTGCGTGGTTTTGAAGGTAGGCCGAACCACAGCATCATAGAAACGTTCCAAATTGGGCGGGTCGATAAACATTGGAGCGTCCTTGACCCACATCAATGCTTCGGGAAGGCTATCTATTGTTAGGTCATTGCTCATCTCGTCCCTCCACTTAACGTGCTGCAAGCCGGCAGACTCGGCCAGAAAGCTAGGGTGCAAGATCACAGGTGAATTGGCGGTAACCGTTGGCGCGAAGCTCACACGACGGGCAGTGTCCACAGCCCCACCCCCAGACGTGCTGCTCTGTTCGATTACCATCATAACAGGTATGTGTTTTATCACGTATGAGGTTGATCAAAGCTTTGCCCCCGAGAACATCTGCCATCCGCCAGGTTTCGGCTTTATCGATCCACATTAGCGGTGTGTGAACGATGAAGCGGTGGTCCATGCCGAGATTGAGAGCGAGCTGCATCGCCTTCATGGTGTCGTCGCGGCAATCGGGGTAGCCAGAGTAGTCTGTCTCGCAAACACCTGTGACGATGTGGCGTGCCCCACGGCGATAAGCGACCGCTGCCGCAAAAATCATGAAAAGCAGATTTCGCCCTGGGACAAACGTGTTGGGAAGGCCATTTTGAAGCATCGCAATTTCGACATCGCGTGTGAGCGCCGTGTCGCTGATTTGTCCGAGGACAGTCACGTCGATCACACAATCTTCGCCGAGCTTTTTGTCCCAAGACGGAAAACCTTGGCGAATTGCTGCGAGCACCTCCGGACGAATATCGAGTTCGACGCGATGACGTTGACCATAGTCGAACCCGATCGTTTCGACATGTTCAAAGCGGTCTAGTGCCCAAGCAAGACACGTAGTTGAATCCTGACCTCCGGAGAACAGGACGATTGCTTTAGAGTCTTCCATGATGCCATCTCACCCTTCGTATTCAGCCCAGCAGTCAGGCGTCTCGTAGACGACAACAGCAGACGTCTGCGGCACCGCAGGCTTGATGCGGTTCCAGATCCAAATTGCAATGTTTTCTGCAGTAGGGTTTTCCAAGCCTTCGACATCATTGAGACAATAATGGTCGAGTTGAAGGAGCAATGGCTTAAAGGCGGCCTCCACGTCGAAGAAGTCGGCGACAAAACCGGTGTGATTGTCAACAGGTCCCTCGAGGCGGAGTTCAATTCTATAGGAATGGCCGTGCATGCGGTGGCAGCGGTGCGTCAACGGCACATGGGGCAACCGGTGGGCAGCCTCAAACGTGAATGCCTGAGTTATTTTCATCTGATTCCAAGTTGTTTGTGAGTTTGAAGGCTGAGTTGCCAGCGAGGGTTCGCTAGGCAATAGGCGACTGCGTCCTGCGTATTCGAGACGCGATTGGGCCCATCCATTGGCTGGAGGAGGAAATGCTCGAAAGCCAGAGCTTCGAAGCGTTGCGGTTCTGCGCCTACCTGCGGAAATACCAACTTGAGTTCGTTTCCGGTCTTAATCGCGATTTCAGTGCCTGCTTTTGGGCTTACGCAGACCCAGTCGATCCCTGAGGGTGGCATGAGCGTGCCGTTGGTTTCGACCGCGATCTCGAATCCCCTATCGTGCAACGCGTCGATGAGAGATGGGTCGACTTGAAGGAGTGGTTCGCCGCCTGTTAATACGACGAACCTCCGTTGCGACAATGAGTTCGGCCATTTCACCTCAATGGCGCTAGCCAAGTCATGGGATGTTGTAAAGCGACCACCGCCGTCGCCATCTGTGCCCACGAAGTCGGTATCGCAAAACCGGCACACGGCCTTCAGGCGATCGGCCTCCCTGCCCGACCAAAGGTTGCATCCGGCGAAACGGCAAAAAACGGCCGCGCGTCCAGCCTGCCGGCCTTCACCCTGGAGAGTGTAAAATATTTCCTTCACTGCATAACTCATGGTCAGCCAACGGCCCTATCGAGAAGTGGAGTCGGCGCCGCTTTGCGCCGCTGGCGCTGATCTGCCTTCACGACACCGACGAGGTAGTGTTTTAGAAGCGAGATATCGCGGTTGACATTCTGAAGCGCGTTCCAGCTTCGAACCTCCCCGCCCAACTCCCACCTACCTTCAGTCCATGCGGTTTTGCCCCTGAGACACTGGAGGCCATCATAAAAGTCGTTGACGGTTCGAGCACTCGCCCGCTGCGCCAACACTTCCATGACATCTCCCATCGCCTGAATGCCAACACCGTGTAACAGTCGCGACGAACTGGGATTGTGGCCATGCCAGGCCTCGGGAAAGGCTCGCTTCACTCCGTCGAAGAAGTCCGAGAGAAGTCGGACGCAACTCTTCTCACCATTATGCAATTTGACCAGTTCACGCATCACGCCATTTGCGAGGGATTCCATGATTATTTTCTGAATAACCGTGTCAGCGATGATCCCGCCCGGGGATGTGTGTTGTTTAATGTAGCCCTTCAGCGCGGTATTCTCGAAGTTCAGGCGCGCAGTCAGGTTCGCCGCCATGGAACGCCGGCTAAGACGCGGCGGCAAGTCGTCGACCGTAGGCAGCAATTCGTAGATAAGGGACTTAGGTAGCGGTCGCGTGTTATTGATGAGGACGAACTGGCGCCGTAGTTCTGCATCGTCGCGGCAAATTAGTGCAGAAACGAAGACCTGGAAGTCGCGATCAACTTGGGTAAGTGCTGACAGTCGTTGCTGACCATCGACGACAAGCCCTGGCGTGCCCGCGCTGACGTCGATTGTGAGTTGAGCGGCCCCGTTGCCAAGATCATCAATTACGACGCGATCTGTGAACGCGACCACAATGGGATTCGGGAGCACAGCGTTCGGCTTTTCGAGATAGTCGCGAATTTCTCGAATGTGGGCCGCAACCTGTGGCCGCTGAAACCCACTGAGTTCACCCTGCTCGTCGCGGCCAATGCGCTCGATCGACGCAAAGCGTAAGACGTCAGCGGCCCTCGCCGCGAAGGTGAGTACCTGATGCTCAGCACTCTGCTGCGCACAGACGGCGAGATATTTCATCGGTTCGATTGACAGCACGCTTCAGATCCAATCGTTCAATATGATTCTTATAGACAGCGAGATTGTGGATCCCGCGGCGTTTGTTGCGATTGCTGCCGCGGAAGATGATTACCTCGACCGATGTGGCCGCGCATATCGAGCAAGGACATTGCCGCCATGGCCGTTCAGACAAGGTTTCCCGATAGCGCTTCGCAAGTTGCGATAGTGCTGGACTGTTTTTGCAGTCGTCGAAAGGCTTTTCTTCAAACAGCGGGGCGCTGTAAACAAGAACACTATGCAACGCCTCATCAAGATCGGCTTCGCCCCGATCGAAGGCGCGAAGCGATCCAAGCGCCGCCACCTCCATTCGGATTAAATCCTCGGCCCGGAACGTTCCCCTTTTCACGCTTCGCTGAAGCCTAGGATTTTCGATCGCCTGCGGCACTCGGATCGATGTGAAATACCGCAGCGCGAGGCCGTCGCTCGGGAGATAATAATTCTTTTTAGCGTCCTTGAACGCTCTTATTAGCGGCGATGTCGTGTCAAAGCTGGCGATGTCATAACCGTGGAAGCTGTCGATATCGTCGGCCTTGGCGAAACCCAGAATATGAAGCTGGGTTGAGGCTGGCACCACGGCGCGAATAGCCTCTAGGCAAATCTTGATCTCTGGCGACTTGAGCGGAACCATGCCGCCGATTGCAAGATACTCATATCCCATCGTGACGAGCCGTCGCGCGGCTTCGGCCATGCTGCCGGGGGACCATCCTTGAACGACCCCCAACGGCGTGAAACTCGCATCTATCTGTTCGGCTTCACGCAGAAATTGATCGGCGTTCTCAAGCGTTATGTCGAACCGTTGCTTAGCATCAGCAGACCCGCCTTCCATCGCGACGACGGTGGGGTCGAAGTCGAATATGACATGGTCGACGGAACAGCCGTGAGTGAAGCCGCACTCGTCATAAAACTCAGCCATTTCCGCCGGCGTATAGGGCGGACGCTCTTCGTTGACATAAGTGAAGGCGCCGCAGTCGCCGAATATGTCCAGGTGTGTGAATTCTGGCTTGTCGAGGCGGAGAAATTTGCGGACACCAACCAAGCCAAAGCGCCGCGCCTGGCTCGCCGTGTATTTGCCCTTCACACGATGGTCTCCAACAATACCGCGCGAAACCAGCACTCCATCATAAGGCGCGTAGCCTAAGATCTCGTGCGGATAAGCGTCGTCCCAATAGGGTTGTCGCTCCGCTGGGCTGCGATCGGCTATGAAGTCGAAGGCAGGATCTACATAGTCCAGGCTGTCAGCAAAAATAAACTTCATGCGACGCCTCGCGCGAGGTCACGCTCGAGGTGCATCAAATGATCACTGAGTTTGCTGATGTGCTGGGACGTTGACTGGATATCGTTCCAGTCAATACCGAGGCCCTTCCAGGAACCGCTCGTCCACGCGCAATGGGGCGCGAGCCGCTTGAGCGTGGTTCGAACCGCCGCTACGCGATCGGGCACCCCGTCGGTCCGAAGCATAATAGGGTCCATCAGCGCGCCCATCGCACGTATACCTGCGCTGTGCATAAGACGGCTCTCAACCGGAGGCCTTCCCCAAGCGTCGGGGAACGTATCGCGGACCGCAGACCAATAGAGCAACAGGGCCTCATACATTGCCTCTGTATCGTTGCCACGTCCGTTGTGCTTAAATTGGCCGAGCGCCCCCGCTGGCGTTTTGAGACTCATGCGCATCGTTTCGATGAGCGAATTGTCGGTGACAATGCCAACCTTATCCTTGCCGTCAGATTCGCGGCGGATCAATCCGTAGAATGGCGAGCTTGGATCCGTATTGAGCGCTTCGCAAAGCGCACTCGGCAACTGACGCGCTGCGAGGTCACGCGGCAGAAGAACACTGACCTCCGGAAGCAACTCATTTATCAAACGGGTGGGAAGCGGTTTCGCTTTGTTGACCAGAATGAATTGCTCCCGCTGCGTTGCCAGGTGTGCCGACACGAAACCGATGACAGGGACAGCAATCGATCGATCCCTCGCCTCTGCAAGTGCAAGTGAGCGTTGCTGACCATCAACGATCCACGCCGCTCGTCGTCCTTCCGGATATATCGGGATCGACAGCGTGCCGGCGTCACCCACCTCACAAATATTTCCGGGTGCTCGCCCGCGCGCCGACGCAAATTCCACCTCGGGCGCCATTGCGAGAATGATGGCATTTGGAAAGAGCACCGGACCGCTGTCCAGAAAGGCGGTGATCTGCTTCACATGTTCGCGAATCACGCCACGCTGAAACCCCTTAAGTTCTTGCTCCTCGCGACGGATACGACTGATATCGGCTATGCGCGTGATGTCAGAGCCTTGAAGAAAGAACGCGAAAACGCCGGTTCCACCCTGTTCCGCACGAACCGCTCGAATTCTCAGATGCTCCACTGCAGTCATGAACGTTCCATCCTGACTTCGCGCACCAACCCCGCCAATCTGCCCTGTTCGCAGGCGATATTTAGTTCGTCTCGGAACAGCCGCAGAAGGCGGGCGGTGCTACCGTTTGACATAATCCAATGTTCATTGATGAGACGGCGCATCGCATCGTCATCACAGCGTTCCCGCTGAACCCTTGTCGGATATCGCCAATCCCGTAGCATGGCAGTGACGTGCAGGGAGTCCGTTGCCGCATCATTGCCACCGAAAGCAATGTGGACATGCTCAACGAAGTGCCGAAGGGCCCGCGAGGCAAAGTCACTGCGTGTGCCTCGCATCGTGCTATCAGGTCCGTCGAGCCGATCATCGTACGGCATCACGAAATCCCGCAGCTCGGGCGCTATCCGCTCGACTGGGGTGCGAGTAAAGATTCGAAGCCGGTGCCGATCTGTTGCCGCTAACTCGACTAGATCCGGACTGATCATATCAAGATAGGCGTCAGAAAGTGCTGCGCACACCAAACCATCCGAATGCGAAATGATGGGCCGGAGAAGCTCTGAAAATGGCGAGAACCGGTTGAGTTCTTTCCACCATACCGAACGGACAAAACTTCCTGTGACGCGCGCGGCGATGCTGTCTTCAGCGTCGAGCAAGACCGTACACGCGTAAGACGGAACCTCGGTCGAGGCGCCAATCAAACCCAGACCAGCCGAGACCACGTACAGCCGCGCGTCTATCGCCTGTGCTGCGGCAGTAGCCTCCCTGAATGCTCGACCCGCATAAAGTTGTGAGGCCGGGAATCTGGGCTTGGCCAGAGCCAGGCGATCACACCATCGTCCTGCAAGTTCGACCAGATTTGCTTGTAGAAGGGATGACGCACGGAGACTATCCGTGACCGGCTTGCGTTTGCGGTTCGTACAGGTCGTGATCACCAGCGCCACAAAATATCGTCCAAGGTGAGTGATTTAACGCATTTATGCATAGGCGATCGAAAGCGCATTGGCCACATTAAATCGCACTTTTCCTACTGCGATTGACGCGATAAATGCTCGTTGGCATTTCGCGCAGTAAATGGGTATGGATCGGCGGGCATGCCCAATCTGAACCAAATTACCGCCCAAATCCGCCCCACGCGGCTCCGTGACCAGCCACAAAATCAAATCGTCAAGCCGACCGCTCCCCGTTAACGGTGAGCGAAGAGTGCCAGCGGCAAAGTTGTGCAGCGATCAAAGGCGTCGCGGGGTCGACTCTAGTCTTCGAGGCTGCGGTTGGCCGGATGCGCAGCCTTTGCTCTAAGTTCTGTTTGGGCTGTCCTACAGTTATCGAACCTCTTCGGCAGTTGTGTTCGCGATGTAGCGCCCGCGGTTCGGACCCATGCATTGAGTGGAAGTACTTCGCTGCAATCACCGTCGCCCTTTTGCGCTCCTTGAGATTTGTTGAGGCGCGATCAGCCCCGCATCGTTGAGCGGAGGATGGCTTGTAGGTGCTCTTCCAGGTCGAGTTCGCCACGAGCCTCGACGGCGAGTAGATATTTTGCCTTGATCCGGCGGTCATCTCGGCTGATCGCAGGATAGGAGCAGACGGCCAGCAGCGCCTCCTGCTCGACCCGGTCGGCGCGCTCGCGGTTATCCCTGCTGCTCCCCGCTCGACGAACAACGCGGTGGAACGCGGCATAGGCCGCCTCATGCGCCGCGATCAGTGCCTGCAGTTGCGGCGAGGTCCTTACGTCAGCGGACGCCGGGTCGACGGTAACCGCTGCGCCGGCCAACGCAAAAAGAGCACGGCGGGTCATGGCGGGCATGGATTACGTCCTCCTCGCTGCCGGTTAAGCAGGCGTACCATAGCACCGCCCCAAGAGCGCACAGAGATGATCGAGTGATGTCTGCTGACAATGCCGTCAGTGGACTATCAAACGCGAAGTGCGCGCTTCAGACAGGGGTCCCACAAACGCCCACAACCCGGGCTTTCGGGAATCCGTCCCGGAGGTGGCGCCATCGGCTGCTCCATCTTGTGCAGGCCCGTCCTTCGTTTACGAGACAGGACCGAGGGCGGCAACATCGTCAAGATAGAGGTCGGCGTGATGCGGAAGCGAAAAACGGTCAACGGGCCGGCCCTGTTTCCATCGCTGCGTCATGCCGGCGGCACCAACCTGGTGATTTTTCCGGCCAATCTTGTCGACGGCGATCATGTCGCGGCTCACGATCCCGATCACCGGCTGCCGCACGACCAGTCGTCCTGACTCTGAGGCATCGACTTCTTTATGGCCGCATCGCGACAACGCCCTGCTCACGGCACCTGATCCTCAACGATATCGTCTTCCCCCTCCTCGCCCGCCAACCCGGCTGGAATGGCGCCGGCGAGCAGCTTTTCCCTCGACAGCAGCCCGGCGTCCTCGAGCGCCTCGAAATCCGGCAGCTGGCGCAGCGTGTCGAGCCCGAACTGCGACAGGAAATTTTTCGTCGTCACATAGGTGTAAGGCGCGCCCGGCTGTGGGCTGCGCGGCCCCGAGGCGATGAGGTCCTGTGCGCGCAGCACGCCGATCAGGTCGCGCGAGACTTCCTTGCCGAAGAAGGAAGACAGCTCGCCACGGGTGATCGGCTGGAAATAGGCGATGCACATCAGCACAAGCGTCTCCGACTGCGACAGTTCTTTTGCACCCTCCCCCGCCGACGTGCCGAAGGCGGCGTGGATGACGTCGCCAAAAACCTTCTTGGTCCGGTGCTGCCAACCGCCGGCAACTGAGACCAGTTCATAGGGGCGACCGGCGAGCTCGGCGCGGATGTCGTCGATGATCAGATCGATGTTGCAGTTTCTTCCGACCACCCGCGCGAGAACACTACGTGTCACCGGTTCGCTGGCCGCGAAGATCACGGCTTCGACCCGGCCCATCCACTCGCGCCAGCGCAGTTCCGGCGGCAGGTGCTCGAGCTCGGTGTCCAGCAGTGCCGGCTGCTCGTTCATCTTGTGGCGAACGGAGGCTTGGCTCATCGCTACAGCCCAAACAGCCGGAAGGTCGGGCGGCCGGAGAGCTCGCGAACGGCATCCAGTTGCTGCAGGCGTTCGAACAGCCGCCGCGCCGCAAAGCGCGACAGGTTTTTGGTCGTCAGCGATCCAGCGACGGCATCTTCATTGAGCAGCAAAAAGATCACGTCGCCGGCGCCTTTGGCGCGCAGCTTTGGCGCCACCGCCAGGAGTTTTTCGGCGCGGCGCGACAAGTCGGCCGCCAGCCTGCAGGCCTCGGCCGCCGCTTGAACCGACGCAAGACAGACCACGCGCTCAAAACCTCTTTCGCCCGGTCGGATGCGCGTGCCGCCGCCGCCCTCAGTGCGGAAGGCCGGGCCAAAGGCCTGGGCCATCAACAGCGGCAGCGGCCGCGGCCAGCGCAGGCTTTGCGCCAGAACCAGGTCGGCCAGCCACCAGGCAAACAGCTCGGCATCGGGGCGAGCGGCGACGACGCGGGCGGCGATTGCCGCGGCGGCGAACGGCGCCGGCCGCCGCGACCCCGCCACGTCCTCGATCTCAATGCACAGGTCGGCGAGCGCCTCGTCATCCCATGCGAGCCCGAGCATTTCGGCCACCTTTGCCAGCCGATCGGCGCTGACCGCCGGCGGCTGCAGCGCCAGCTGGCGCCAGGCGCCAAAAATGGCGCCGGCGGGACCGGGATCGGCGCCGGCCGGGCAAAGCTGCCAGGCGTCGCGCAGGGCGGCATCATCCTCGGCGCGGCCGGCGAGCCGCATGCTGGCGGCGGCGCAGCGGAGCGCCAGCCGCTGGCGCCAGGCGCCGGCCCAGCTGGCTTGCGCGCGGGCGAGCGTGTCGAGCGCGCCCAAGGCGGCGCCGGCCCGGAAGGCGGCGTCACAGTCGCTCGGCGCGCCGGCGGCCGTAAGCGCCCAGGCCGGCACGGTGGGCGGCGGAGCCGGATTGGCGGTCGCGGGATCGAGGCGAATCATGTGTTTGGAGGGTAAAGCGGCCGTGCGCTTTGTGCCACGATTTTCGCGTCAAAACGCACAGCTTGTCGGAGAGGCAAAACGAATGATAATGTTGCCATATCAATCATTTAGCCAAGCTAGCCAGCTATTGAATGCCAGCTTCTGACAACGCGCAAAACCCGTCAGGAAAGAGCCCATTCGTCATCGGCAGCAGTGATCATGCCCCGCCCCAATCGTCTATGAAGCTCAAGCCACGATGCGTCGCTGACAAAGCTTTTCAAACTGCCACATGCCTCTGCCAGCGAGGTGGCGCCAAGACGCTGCGCAACAGCATGCGCACTACCGATCGGATCATTCAGAAATCGCTCCAACGGATCATCGTCGCACTCGATTACCCGGTGTCCCCAAGCACCTGAAACGCCGTCGGTCGCGAGAGCTTGTCGAAGGTCGGGAGCGACGCCCGCAACATCGAGCGCCCTGTGAACCACATGGCGCATCAATGGATAGAAGACTGGTTGGTGGCTGCCTCCGAGGACCCGCACCCCGGGCAGGATGGACACTACCAACATGGCCGTCAGGAAATTTGGAATGAGCGTACGGTCTGCCAGCCGCGCCACAATGTCTGAGGCCGTGAATCGGGCGACCTTCATGCCGCTTGAGGGTTCGATTAAATCTCCCGCAGCAAGTCTCAGCGGGAGACGCTTCCCATTATGGTAGAACCAGAAGAAATCGGTAGCCCGCGTGAGCCACCCACTCCAGAGGCCGGTGGCCAGCCTGTCAAGTTGCGCAAGGATGTTCGAAGCGAGCGCCGGCTCTTCCAGCAGCGACGCCCGAAGCCAGGAATCTGGGTCTGAAAGATGGGCTGCCACCAAATCGGCAATATCTTCGTCATCGATCTGCAGAAATGCGAAACGGCTTCCGAAGAGCATTGGCCAAAGCACCTGATTGGCAGCCTTGACGGCATGCGCAGGCCGCTGAAATTCAATGTTCGGCAGGAGATCGCGCAGTTGCGTTAGCGCATCGCTTTGCGCGTCCGGCTCTACAGGCACCATCCTAAATCGGTAGGATCCAGGCCCGCTCAGAAGATTGTAGCCGACCATCTGGCTTCGGCTGAGGCCGAAGACGTTGGTGGGCCTTCCATCTACAGCGAGCCAACCCGGTCCTTTGCGTGACCTTTCAACGATGCTCACCGTTGAGACCGCATAGGATACATAGGTCGAGCAGCCATGCGCGGCGAGACCGAGCATGCTGAAGATGTGCGTGTAATATGCTTCCGGCTCGACAAGCAGAAGCAAATGTGGCCCTGTCTGCAACACGCGCCGCCGTTCCAGATCGCGGCAGATTTCCGAGGCAGTATCGGCGGAGAGCCCCCAACGTGCCGCCGCTTTCCTGATGATGCCCAACAATTTGTCTAGGGCCTGCCTCCGGACCGCGGGTACTAACCCCGAAGCAGGCGCCTCAAACAGGCGAGATGCATACTCGCGCACCGGCCTGGATCGAAACGGCTTCATCCAAGGATAGAGTGATTCTAGCGCCTCCAGGATTGCCCGCTTCGCTTCTAATTCTGTTGTCTGCTCGTCCACCTCCCGATCCGCCCTCTTCTCCCCGTTGCCCTTATCGCCCGGAGGTCGATGTCAGCGCCTCGTGAACGTCGATCGCACATGCATATCATCCGACACCAAAAGCATTCTTTGCGCCTATGTTGCAGTTTTCGAATACTTGCTGCCAATAAATGTCGTGACCTAGAGCTTGCACATGCGGCGATATTCCGTGGGTGACACGCCGAAGGCCTGGCGAAAGGCAATGGCAAAGTGACTCGAGCTTCCGAACCCGCACTCCAACGCGATTTCGGTTGCCGATAGACTGGTCGATCGCAACATGCCGGACGACTTCTCCAGGCGACGCTCAGCGATGAATGCATGCGGCGTCTTGCCTGTCGACTGCTTGAACGCCCTGGAGAAGTGGAACCGGCTGAGGCCAAGCTCCTTTGCCAGGGCGGCAAGCGTAAGGGTTTCGCCCGACAGCGAGCCAATCATCTCCATGGCGCGCCTGAGGTCGAATGAAGACAGACCACCTTTCTGTCGTTCTTGATAGGCGCCACTTAGCCTGACCATCTGCACAAGCAGTTGCTTGGCCTGGCTCTCAACCATCGCGGCGCTGATCGGATCAGGTTGCTTGAGCTCGATCGCGATCCTCTGCAACGCCATTTCGACGAGACCGTCTCGAAATCCGATCGAAGGCGGCAAAACCGTCTGGCGGTGTCGCGCCGCTTCCCCGAACATCTCTTGCGCGAACTGCTGTTCAATCGAGACCAGCAGGAAGGACGCCGTCTCGTCGCCCTCGTCCCAGCCGGTCCAGTCGTTGCCGGCGGGCACAAAGACGATCGAACCGGCACGGCGTGGAGAAAAGGAGATCCGGCGCCCGTCGACAAAGTCCTCGCCGTTGCGCGCCGTGCCATGCAAATTCATCAGAAACACGTGCCCGGGACAAAAGATTTTTGTCTCCTGCCGCTTGAGGCCGGTTCTTCTGACCATGTCCACCCGCACCTGCCCCCAGCTTCCATACTGATGAGCAAGCGTACGGTGCTGCGAAGGACGCATTTCGTTCGGATCAAAGCCAAGACAACGCACGACTCGAAGCTGTTCCCGTACTTTCGTCACGTCAGCACTGTTTTGTCGAACCTTTGGTTGTCAAACAAATCACAAATAACTCAGGATTGGTTGAAGATGTGGCTTTATCGAAAAAATCGCAATCAATGGAAAGCCGTCAGTTCCCAACCTTCCTACGACTTGCCTAAGTCAATGCTTCACCCGACTGAATATTAGATTATTCTTAAATCTGTCGGCACCGCTCCATGGGCGCATTGGCACCTCACCATCTCGATGGGTGTAGAGGCATACTGCGATGCGTGGACTCGATGACTTCCTGGCTGAATGCGACCACGCCCCGCGCATCAACGAACTCGCCGGCTTCTTTGCCGCGACAGCCGCAGGCAAGAATGGGGTTCCCCTGCGCAAACCGGCGGCCGATAATCGTCTGCTCCCGCGTGACGAACTTCTGCGCGACGTGGTCAGCCTGCACGCAGCGCGTCAAGGCTTTTTCGACCAGCACTATCACGGCAGCATTCCTTACAGATTGGAGGAAGAGTGCCGGATGGCTCATGCTGTACTGAAATATGCTCGTCATCGCGACCGACCGCTCTCGCTTTACAGCCTTGGAACGGCGGAAGGCACAATGGCCAGGACGCTATCCGAGCTATCCCAGGGGCAGATACGCACCTTGTCGTGCAGCCCGAACCCGGAGAACTACGAGTGCTTCATGGCGTATGGCGAGCCCCCACATGCCGACTTCTTCATCGGCCCCTTCCATAGGCTCACCAAGGACGTTCTCGCTTCCACTCCGCGACTGACACATTTCACCTCCGGCTTCGACATCATCCTGGAGGATACCACTTTTCAAATGTACTCACCGAACCGGGCGGATCAGGTCGAATTCGTGAGCCAGCACCTCAAGAATGACGGAATCTTCGTCTTCGTCGAGAAGTTCCGGGCGACCGACGAGATGGACTACAGGCTCCGTGAGTACCAAAAGGATTTCGGTTTCAAGGCGCGCTATTTTCCTCCCGAGGAGATCGAGAAGAAGAAGGCCGCCGTTCTGAACACGATGTTCGCCAATGAGGTGACATTGGCGGACATGGGTGAGGCCATACACCAACATTTCAGCCACTGCGTGCTGACGTGGAACAGCGGAAATTTCTACAGCCTTGCGGCGAGCAACAGCGCGGATAACCTGAGCCGTTATGTTTCCCAGATGGCCACGCCGGCCATTCCACACGAATATGTTTACGAAACCAGCCTGCATGGCGGCTCACCGGATTGACGCTGCCGCAGCGTCGAGCCGCCTTGCCCAAATAACCCGAGGCGTACTGAGCCTTTGAAGCAGGCCAGCAACACTTTTCGCCGCCTGGACTATGTGTTCGCAGCTGTCGACCATGGCAGCCTCAGGCAGGCGGCAAGAGTTCTCAGAGTGCGGGAATCCTCCGTCAGCCGAAACATCGTCGCCATGGAGCAGGTGCTCAACATGCAGCTGTTCGACCGCAACGTGCATGGCGTGCGGCTCACGGAAGCAGGCCGCGCCTGGACCGACCTCGTGCGGGTTCATTACGAGGGCTTGCATGATGCGCTGGTCGGTGGCGATTGCGGCAATCAGGACGTCAGGACGATAAGGATCGGATTGTGCGCCCAGATCGGTCGCGCTTTCCTGGCTCGCCTCGTCAAGCGCTTCCACCATCTTCATCCGAACGTGGGCGTGGCCATCGAGGACGTCGCACATGAACATTGCCTGGCAGCAATACGCCGCCGGCGCCTCGACATCGTCTTTGCGCACGGGCTTCTGAACGCCGCCTCATGCCGAAGCGAAATATTCACGCATGAGCGGTTGTTCGTTCTCCTTCCCTGCGGCCATCGGCTCGCGGACAGGCCCGCCGTGAGTTGGCACGATCTCGCGGGAACCAGTCTCCTGGTCTCGGCCCCATCGCAGCTCGACTCAAATTTGATCGAGCATATCGCTGCCAATGGAGGGCCTGTCATTCAGATGTGTCGCGCCAGCGAGGCGACGGTCATTCTCAAAGTCCAGCTCGGTCACGGCGTCACCTTGGCGGGCGAAGGTTTCGCCAGAACAGTCGCCATAAACTCCGCGGTGTGGAAGCCCATGGAAGGGCACGACAGCAGCAGGTCCATACGGGCGATGTGGCTGGAATCGAACCCAAAGCGCGCGTTGCTGCAGTTCGTGGGGACCGCCCGGAACATGGCGTCGGCAAAACCACCCGAATCTTTTATCAACGGGAGCGTGGAACCTGCACTACGGGGTACCCGCAAGTCAGCCAAGGAGGCGTGACTAAACATTGAGACGCTCACCCGCTCGCCGACCGCCTGGCGCTGGCAGAGCCGCGATCTGTGGCAATGAACCGCTCCAGCATCGCAACGATGAGGCGTGATGGCTCGGCAGGAGCTTGTCCCGACTCGCGGCCCAGGATCTCGGCATAAGCGGCCAGGTCGCGATGCAGTGCCGCCGGCAGCTCCACCGTGACTTTGACGGGTTTGTCATCGGCGATTGGCCCGAGTTTCAGCTTGGCCATTTCAACCTCCATACGGTTCGAGCATTAGGTCATGAGTAACGATCACGCGAACTGGAAATCCCGGCCGAATGGTTAGTGTCGGCGCTATCTGGAGTTGGCGTTGGACGATCTGCTGGCCGACCTGGCTGACGCTATCGGAAACGCCGCTGCGAAGCGCACGCACAATGTCGCTCTCCTGACCGGACGAACCGGCTTCTGCCCCAACGCTGAGAATTGTCGAGAGCGCGGCTGCCTTGAATAGCTCGCCCCAGTGGTGGTCGATCCCGTCCTGCAGACCAGCGTAGCCCCCTCCATCCGCTCCGGGCTGCCGCTCCAGAACAATGGATCGGCCGTCAGGAAAGATCAGCCTGTTCCAGACAAGCAGAACGCGGCGCTGCCCGAAGCCGACGTCGTTGTCATACTCGCCCACAACGCGCGTACCTTGCGGAATCAGAAGCGCCCTGCCGGTGGGGCTGTCGTAAACATTTTCCGTCACCTGCGCGGTGATCTGGCCAGGAAGGTCGGACCGGATGCCGGTGATCAGCGCCGCGGATATTACAGCTCCGGCCTGGAGCACATAAGGTGATGCTGGAGGCACAATGTGATCGGGGGCTACTGTGCGTCGGTCTGTTGCCGTCTTCAGGAATGCCATTTGACGATCCTGCGAGGCTTGGCTGGCTGGATCCAGGCTGGCGGGGGTCAGTTCACCTGTATCGCCCGACGATTGGGCTCGGATTGCCGACTGCGCACCCGTCTGGAAAAAGACCTGCGAGGTTCGCGCAGCCTCCTCTTCGGCTTTCCTGCGCTGCTCGACCTCATCAACAGAGGGTGTGGCAATCATTGGCGGTACGACCGGCTGACCCTTGCTCTGGGCGTCAAGGATGGGCCTGCCGAGATCGCCGGGCAGCGGCGGCCCAAGTATTGGCCCGCTGTAATCACGTGGTAGGTTGGCTAGACCATCTGCGGGTTGCCGGTTGGAGGTCGAATAGAGCTCTTCGCCATGCTTGCCGGTATCGCGGCTCTGCAGCGCATAAATCAGTGCGCCGCCAATGCCGAGCGATGCAACGAAGCCTATGCCGGCAAGCACCTTGCGCGACAGGCGTGTCACGCGCGGCGGCTCGGCGCGAAGCCGCATCGGTGCGGCAGCGGTTTCGTGCTCGCTCATGACGCGTCCCCTCCTCGCTGCCTCGTGGTGTTTGTGACTTTCGGAACCGCACCGAAACGTGGGGTCCACGTTACTTGACCTGTCTTCGGCCCATTCGTGCGGACAATCCTGACGGTCTGTTGCCGTTTGCCGCTGCCGAGTCGCAACTCGGCTGCGCCAAAGAGGCGGTCGACAATGAGGACGTTTCGATAGACTCGGCAGTTGACGATCTGGGGTTCGCCGTCAGGCCCAATGACAAAGATCGGCGGCATCTCGCCCTGTACGATCCCGCGTGGAAACTCGACGTACACACGCCTGCCGTCGTCATAGACCGTGACGGGCTTCCAGGGCGGCGCGTCACCCGTCAACTCATAGCGGTAGTTGCGCGCGCCCGGGTCGGGGACCATCGGCACAGCAGGGACGGCCTGCTCCTGTCCGCCCGGCCGGGCTGGGTACGCCCACGCCACGGCCGGCATATAGGGCTTCTGGTCAGCGCGCAGCTCGATCATGTAGCTGCGCCGGTCGGTGGTGATGACGAGATTTGTGGTAATGTCGGCGCGCGAGGGCTTCACCAGGACGTGGACGCGCCGTGTGGGGCCCGAACCGCTTTCTGTGTCGCCGATGATCCACCGGGCTGTGTCGCCGGCCGCGATCGGACCTGTTCCGGTCAGATTCTCACCCGGCTCTAGCGCGATGTCCGTTATCTGGCCGGGTGCGCCATAGACCTGGTAGAGCGCTCCTTCGCTCCACGGATAGACTTGGATAGCGTTGTAGTACCCCTCGCGCCGCGGCTCGATACGCGCCGCGGCATTGGCGTTCTCGACGCGAGCCGTTGGGCTGTTTCCGACAGCCCCGCCCCGCGCCGGTGTCCAGCCTGGCGGAATATGCAGCGGTTTCGGGGGCCGCTCTTTTGCGAGGGCAGGAGCGGCTGGCAGTGAAGGCACATAGGCGTCGTAGGCAAACTGCGGCGGCTTTTGGGGGGTAGCGCAGCCGGCGAGGAAAGACCCCGAGAGCAACACCATGGCGATCGCATGTCGACCGGTGGCCTTGGTGGCGACAATTCGCGAGGCAAAGGTCATTGGCTCATCTCCCGCGACCAGTTGATGGCATTGACGTAGATGCCGAGCGGATTGGCCCGAAGCCGCTCGGCGTCGCGCGGCCGCTGAACCACGATCGTCAGGATCGCGGTCCAGTGCTCAGTGGTGGACAGCTGGCCGTTTTCGTAACGACGTTCGGTCCAGGCGACGCGGAAAGAATCCGGCGAGGCGCGGATGACCGACGAGACTTCCACGGCTACCTGCTGCTTGCCGACTTTCGAGAACGGCTCATTGGCGCGAGCATAATCGTTGAGCATTGCCGCGCCCTGGTCGGTGGTCCATTCATAGGCTCGCAGCCAGTCCTGGCGCACTATGATCGGGTCGGCCGGGATCGATCGGACCTGCTCGATGAAGCGGGCAAGATGCCAGGCTACTTGGGGATCGCTGGGCTTGTAGTCGGCGGCCGCGGGCGCGATCGCCTGCGCCTGTCCGAGACTATCGACCTGCACCACCCAGGGCACGACTGTGCCACGAGCAGACTGCCAGACAAACGAGCCCGCGAGACCTGCCGACAGGATCAGGGAGCCGAAGGCCATGAGGCGCCAATTCCTGGCCTGCACCCGAGCTGAACCGATGCGCTCGTCCCAGACCTGCGCCGCCTTCTGGTAAGGCGTCTCCGGTTGCGGTGTCTTGCCGTAGTGCACGGCTGGGCGTCGAAAGATGTTCATTGGTCATTTGCCTTCAGAGAGAGAGATGGAGGTTCCGGCCCCGTGAGATTCCCCGGCCCGCACGGCATGGGCGGTGGTCTGAATGCCATGTGAAAGACGTTGGGAGCGCTGCATGCGTCTGGCCCAATCGGGCGGGCTTGCAGCCGCGCCAACCGTCTGGCCAACAGGGCCGAAAGAGGCGTCGTTGGCGGATTGGGTAAAGCCCCCGACTGTTCCCAGGGTTGATGACCCGCCCGTGTCTTCGAAGGCGGAGCCAGCGCCGGCGGCAAAGCTCGATTTCATCGATTGGCCGGCGCGCTCCGCGGCACGTTTGAGCGGCGAGGTTGCGGCATTCGCTCCCGCGCTCGCAATGCCACTAAGGCCGGACACGACGCCTGCCGCGCCTGTCTGACCCGCGGCTCCCAGAACGTAGGCAGTCGTGGCACCGCCGGCGATGAATGAGCCGCCTCGCGCTGCGGAAGGCGCTGCGGAGAAAGCGGCAGCTCCGCCGCGCATTGCAAGGCCGGCTGCGCCGCCGCCGACAAGCGTCACGCCACCCGCCGCTAGGCCTGTTCCAACAGCGGCACCGGCTCCCAGCTGCGGTCCGCCGGGGACGAGACCATTGGCGATGCCGGGACCGAAGATGCCCAGCCCAAGCAGCGACAGGGCCGCCAGCACGATCGCCATGGCCTGATCGATGGTTGGGTTGTCGCTGCCGAAGCCTCGGGTGAATTCTCCGAAGAGCGTCGAACCAATGCCGATGACGACGGCCAGCACAAGGACCTTGATGCCTGACGAGATGACGTTGCCGAGGACGCGCTCAGCCATGAAAGCGGTCTTGCCGAAAAGGCCGAACGGGATCAGCACGAAGCCGGCAAGCGTCGACAGCTTGAATTCAATCAGGGTGACAAAGAGCTGTACAGCCAGGATGAAGAAGGCGAGCAGGACGAGCGCCCAGGCGAAGAGGAGGCAGGCGATCTGGATGAAGTTTTCAAAAAAGGAAACGTAGCCCATCAATCCAGAGATCGCCTCGAGCAAGGGACGTCCCGCGTCGAGGCCGGTTTGGGCGATCCTGCCGGGTCGGAGCAGGTCCTCAACCGAGAAGCCTGTGCCGCTCGCCTTCAGGCCGAGACCGGAGAAGCTTTCGAAGACGGTCCGCGCAATGCTGTTCCAATTGGAAATCAGGTACGCGAAGACGCCGACAAACAGCGTCTTCTTCACGAGCCGCGCCAGGACGTCGTCGTCCGCGCCCCAACTCCAAAAGAGGGCGGCGAGCGTGACGTCAATGACGATCAGAGTCGTGGCGACGAAGGCGACTTCGCCGCCGAGCAGGCCGAAGCCGCTGTCGATATAGCGGGTGAAGGTGGCGAGGAACTGGTCGATGACGCCGGTATTGCCCATTCCTATCGCGCCTCTTGGGTGTTCGCGTTTGGAACCGGAGAGGCGATCGGCTTGGGCTCTGAGCCAAACGATGGCGCGGCAGATCCGACGAAGCGGTCGCGCTGTTCGGCCCACAGGCGCAGACAGCCGCCGTCGAGCAACGCGGCCTCGCCGAGGATCTGACAACGCCGAAGCTCCCAGCGGAGCGGGCTCAGCGTAGAAGACGACGGCAACGATGCCGCACCCTCCCGCTTTTCCTCTTTTCGGGTCATTTCGACAGCGGTCGCCGTGACGGCGACCGCGACGAAGATGACGGCGCCGATGCGCGCAAGCGTGTTGCCGTCCATGACAGCGCACCTCAGCGGTTGAACATTTTGGCGTCGCCAGCCTGGTAGCCGGAGCCTGGCGCTATGAAGCGACGACGCTGCTCGCGGCCCTGTTCGGCCGCGGCGGCGCGTTCTGCTTCGCTCAGCGCCTGGGCGCGGCCGTTGGCGGAGACGACAGCCGTGAGATCGGAGAGCTGTTGCGCCTGAAGCGCGAGAAGCTGGTTACCGGCCTGCGTCGCCTGGAGCGCGCCCGTCGCCGATTGGCTGGCGCCGACCAACGCCGACATCTGAACGCGGTTGGCCTCGATATTTCCAACGACGCCCGCCTGAACGCGCATGGCATCCTGAAGGCTGCCAACCGTGTTTTGCCAACGTGAGCGCGCGTCCGTGACGAGCTCCTGGTCGGAAGCGGAAAGCGAGACGTTTGCGTATTTCTGCTGAAACATCTTGTCGATCTGCTGGACGTCGAAGGCGATATTCTGCGCTTGACCGAGGAGCTGCTGGGTTCGCTGCACCGATTGCTGCAAGTGCTGCAGGGAGGAGAAAGGCAAGCTTGCGAGATTGCGAGCCTGGTTGATCAGCATCTGTGCCTCATTTTGAAGCGAAGTGATCTGGTTGGTGATCTGCTGAAGCGATCGTGCCGCCGTCAGCACGTTCTGTGCGTAGTTTGAGGGATCGAAAACGATGAACGCGTAGGCGGATGTCACCACTATGGGCGACACGGCGAGCGGCGGAGCGAGGAAGGCGGCGACCAGAAGGAGGGCGTGTGAACGGACGCGAAGGACAGTCATGAGTGGATCTCCTTTTCGGCTTGGGGGAAGTGTGTCGGAACATCGGGAATGAGGTCGGCTGCCCAGCCGACGTTTCGCGCCTCCAGCCAGGCAGCGAGGAAGCCATCCCGGCCATGCTCGGCCGCGATTCCTGCGATGAGGGACTGATCGCTCCTGGAAGATGCCGCGCAGAGCGCGAGACCGACCTGCGACAGGCCAAGTTCAAAGAGCCGGTTGCCGCGTCGTGATTGGCAGTAGTAGTCACGCTTCGGCGTCGCGCGCGCCAGGATCTCGATCTGGCGGTCGTTGAGGCCGAAACGACGGTAGACGGCCGTGATCTGCGGCTCGATCGCGCGCTCGTTCGGCAACAGCAGCCTGGTCGGGCAGCTTTCGATGATGGCCGGCGCGATTCTCGAGTTGTCGATGTCGGACAGCGACTGTGTGGCGAAGACGACGCTGGCGTTCTTCTTGCGCAGCGTCTTCAGCCATTCGCGCAGTTGAGCTGCGAAGCCCTCGTCGTCCAGGGCAAGCCAGCCCTCGTCCACGATGAGCAGGGTCGGGCGTCCATCCAGTCTCTCACCGATGCGATGGAACAGGTAGGACAAGACCGCCGGCGCGGCGCCGGTGCCAACAAGTCCTTCTATCTCGAAGACCTGCACGGATTCAGCGCCGAGGTATTCGGCCTCCGCGTCAAGCATGCGGCCATAGGGGCCGCCGATGCAATATGGTCGAAGAGCCTGCTTGAGGTCGTTTGCCTGAAGCAGAACGCAAAGGCCGGTAATGGTGCGCTCCTCGACCGGGGCAGACGCGAGCGAGGTCAGGGCAGCCCAGATATGCTCCTTGGCATCCGGACCGACCGCGACCCCCTCGCGGCCGAGAATCGCGACCATCCAGTCCGCCGCCCAGGCACGCTCATAAGTGTCATGTATGCGCGCGAGTGGCTGGAGCGACACCGAGGCCTCAGCACCATCGGTAAGCCCACCGCCGAGATCGTGCCAGTCACCGCCCATGGCGAGTGCTGCGGCACGTATCGAGCCGCCGAAGTCAAAGGCGAAGACCTGGTTGCGCGCATAGCGGCGGAACTGCAAGGCCATCAGGGCAAGCAGGACGGACTTGCCGGCGCCGGTCGGCCCGACGACGAGCGTATGCCCGACGTCGCCGACATGCAGCGACAACCGGAACGGGGTCGAGCCCTCGGTCTTGCCGTAGAGCAAGGGAGGACCGCCGAAGTGCTCGTCCCGTTCCGGCCCCGCCCACACGGCAGAGAGGGGGATCATGTGGGCGAGATTGAGCGTCGAAATGGGCGGCTGGCGAACATTGGCGTAGGCATGGCCAGGCAAGGAGCCGAGCCAGGCGTCCACGGCGTTGACGGTCTCGACGAACGCTGTGAAGTCGCGGCCCTGGATCACCTTCTCGACCATGCGCATCTTTTCGTCGGCGTGACGCGGATCGGCATCCCAGACCGCGATCGTCGCGGTGACATAGGCCATGCCCGAGACATCGGCGCCGAGTTCCTGCAGGGCCATGTCAGCGTCGGCCGACTTGTTGGCAGCGTCCGTGTCGACGAGGACGGACGCCTCGTTCGTCATGACCTCCTTCAGGATCGCCGCGATCGACTTGCGTTTGGCGAACCACTGCCGGCGGATCTTCGTCACAAGCTTCGCAGCCTCGGGCTTGTCGAGCAGGATGGCCCGGGTCGACCAGCGATATTGGAAGGCGAGCCGGTTGAGTTCGTCGAGCAGACCGGGCGTCGTCGCGGCCGGAAAGCCAACGACCGTGAGAATGCGCAGGTGCTGGTCGCCCAGGCATGGCTGCAGCCCGCCGGTCAGCGGCTGATCGGCCAGCAGCACATCCAGATAGATCGGTGTTTCAGGCACGCGCACGCGTTGGCGCTTCGTGGAAACGCTCGAATGGAGATAAGTCAGTGTCTCGCTATCGTCGAGCCATCGGCATTCGGGCATGAAGCCGTCGAGCAGCGCGAGCACGCGATCGCTACGATCGACGAAGGCCCGCAGGATCTCGTGCGGATCGACGCCCGACCGTTCGCGCCCCTCATAGAGCCACGTCTCGGCACGCGTCGTCTCCTCTGCTGGCGGCAAATAGAGGAAGGTGAGAAAATAGGCCGCGATGAAGTGAACGCCCTCTTCCTCGAAGTCGGCCTTGCGCTCGGCATCCACGAGGCCGGAGGCCGGATCGGGAAACCGGCTTTCCGGGTAGGTCGCTGCCTCGTTTCGCTGGGCCTCTACAAAGACGGTCCAGCCGGAGCCGAGGCGACGGAAGGCGTTGCTGATGCGCGAGGCCACCGCGACCAGTTCCGCGGCCATGGCGGAATCGAGATCCGGCCCACGAAATCTGGCGGAGCGCTGGAAGCTCCCATCCTTGTTGAGCACCACCCCAGGCGCGACGAGAGCAGCCCAGGGCAGGTAGTCGGCCAGGCGAGTGGCGCTGCGGCGATATTCGGAAAGGTTCATCATGAGGCCACCCTCAAACCGACAGAAAAGCCGGAAAGCGCAAATGCCGGCGGCCAACATCGACGAAAAGGGGATCGCGTTTGGCGGCCCACACAGCCGCAAAGTGCCCGAGCGCCCAGATCGCGAGGCCGATCAGCCATAGGCGCAGGCCAAGACCGACAGCACCCGCAAGCGTGCCGTTGAGGATTGCGATGGAGCGTGGCGCGCCGCCAAGCAGGATGTGCTCGGTCAGCGCCTTGTGGACGGGGATCACAAATCCCGGCACCGCGTCGATTTGTTCGAAAGCGGCAGCCATCAGATCAGCGCCCCGCCGCCGAACGAGAAGAAAGACAGGAAGAAGCTTGATGCTGCGAAGGCGATGGAGAGGCCAAAGACGATCTGGATCAGCCGTCTGAAGCCACCTGAGGTATCGCCAAAGGCAAGTGTGAGCCCCGTCACGATGATGATGATTACTGCAATGATCTTGGAGACAGGACCCTCGATTGACTGAAGAATCTTCTCGAGCGGCTGCTCCCATGGCATCGATGATCCGGCGGCATGCGCGCTATTTGCGAGCGTGAGGCTAACGAAAAGGGCCATGGCGTTTGCGCCGATATTCCGGCAACCGCGCGAAATGAGGCGGATCATGAATTGTCTCCTTGGCTGTCGTGGGCAAATCGGAAGATGCGATAGTCGCCGTCAGGGCCGAGCCCTTCGACGCGGGTGAGCTCGGTCAGCCGCCGCGCCGAACCGCGTCCGGACAGGACGGCGACCACGTCTATGGTTTCGGCGATCAGGGCTCGCGGGACAGTGACGACGGCTTCCTGGACGAGTTGCTCGAGACGACGCAGGGCGCCAAGGCCGGAACCGGCGTGAATGGTGCCGATGCCGCCAGGATGACCGGTGCCCCACGCTTTCAGGAGGTCGAGGGCCTCGGCGCCACGGACCTCGCCAATGGGGATGCGATCGGGACGCAGGCGCAGCGAGGAGCGAACCAGGTCAGCGAGCGTGGCGATACCCTCCTTCGTCCGCATCGCGACAAGATTGGGCGCGGCGCATTGCAGCTCGCGTGTGTCTTCGATGATGACGACGCGGTCGCCTCCTTTCGCCACCTCGGCAAGCAGGGCATTGGTCAGCGTCGTCTTGCCCGTGGATGTGCCTCCGGCAACCAGGATGTTTGCCCGAGTAGCGACCGCGGCACGCAGCGCAACCGCCTGTTTGGGGGTCATGATGCCCGCGGTCACATAGTCGTCGAGCGTGAAGATTGCGACAGCGGGTTTGCGTATGGCGAAGGCTGGCGCGGCAACGAGCGGCGGCAGAAGCCCCTCGAAGCGTTCGCCGGTGTCCGGCAGTTCGGCTGACACCCGCGGTGAGCGCGGGTGCACTTCCGCGCCGACATGGTGGGCGACCAGACGCACGATGCGCTCGCCGTCGGCCGCCGATAGTACCTCCCCTGTATCGGCCAGACCCGCGGAGAGCTGATCGACCCATATACGGCCATCCGGATTCAGCATCACCTCGACGATGGCGGGATCGTCAAGCAGCCGGGTGATGGCTGCTCCGAGCGCTGTGCGCAGCATGCGCGAGCTGCGCGCGTGTCCTTCTGTGTTGTGCGAAACCGCCATCTGGTCCCCGTTTTTCTGTCGGGAACACCTCGGGTCCCGCTCGGGGATGATTAAAAGAGCCGGATTGCGGGTCGCTTCAACAAGTATGTCGAGGCATCGTAGCGTGGCGTGTAATTACAGGTGAACGGCGATACTGGTGCCAACTGCCATCGCTTCGAGAGTGTTACGAGTCGATTTTTTGAGACTCTGGAGTAGCCTCGCCAGCCGACTCGGTACGGCTGACCACGACTGGCGCCGTTGCGCTTTCGCCCGCTCACGCCTCGCTCTTTCGGATCTCCGGCGTTTGCGAATTTATACGCGGCTGCGTATATTTCCGAATTATACGCGAATGCGTATTCAGCAGAACCTATACGCGGTCGCGTATATTGACGGATTATACGCGATCGCGTATTTTGCCGTCTGGAGGCTCGCTATGACAGATCCAATTGCCCGCAATGAAAAGCAACTCGGCGCCATCCTGCGCCGCGCCCGCAGACAGGCCGGCCTCACGCAAGGAGCGCTTGGCGATCAGATCCACCTGCGGCAGGGTACGGTATCTCGCCTCGAAGCGGGCGAGCCCGCGGTGCAGTTGCGTACACTGATGGCGGCTCTCTCCGCCCTAGATCTCGAACTCGTCGTGCGCGCACGCAGCAAGGGCAGCGCCGCTGACATCGAGGACCTGTTCTGATGGCGCGGCGCCGTGTTCACGCGCCGCTGAACGTCTTCCTGAACGGGCGCCTGGTGGGCGTGCTGCGCAGGGAACCGACGGGCGCGATAGACTTCCAGTACGACAGCGAATGGCTGGACTGGCACGGCACCTTCCCGGTTTCACTCTCGCTCCCTTTGCGGGAGGATCGCTATATCGGCGCTCCAGTCATCAACGCCTTCGACAACCTGCTTCCCGATAGTGACGCCGTCCGCAAGCGCGTTGCCGAACGCGTCGGCGCGGATGGCACCGACGCCTACAGCCTGCTCGCCACCGTCGGCCATGACTGTGTCGGCGCGCTGCAGTTCTTGCTCGACGGCATCGATCCCGGCAATACTGGCAGCAGCGATGGCAGGCCGGTCAGCAAAAGGGACATCGCCGGGATAATCGACAACCTCGCTAGCGCTCCCCTTGGCCTCGGTGAGGACGAGGATTTCCGCATCTCGATCGCAGGCGCACAGGAAAAGACGGCGCTGTTACGCAAGGACGGGCGCTGGTTCAAGCCAATCGGCACGGCGGCGACCACCCACATCCTGAAACCGCAGATCGGCCGTCTGCCCAACGGCATCGACCTCTCCAACAGCGTCGAGAACGAGTATCTGTGCCTTATGCTTCTCGAGGCGTTCGGCGTTCCTGCCGCCCGCGCAGAAATTGCCGATTTCGGCGAGCGCCGCACGCTGATCGTCGAGCGATTCGACCGGCTTTGGGCCCGCGATGGCCGCCTCCTGCGCCTGCCGCAGGAGGATATCTGTCAAGCGCTGTCAGTGCCGCCGACACGCAAGTACCAGTAAGAGGGCGGTCCCGGTA
>NZ_RZSF01000001.1:0-91179 GCF_004023325.1 Mesorhizobium sp. M1A.F.Ca.ET.072.01.1.1
GGCTATGGGACATTGGTCGGCGAAAGAGGTTTGAAGCTCTCCGGCGGCGAGCGCCAGCGCGTGGCGATCGCGCGCGCCTTCCTGGCGAACGCGCCGATCCTTATTCTTGACGAGGCCACATCGAGCCTCGATTCGGAATCCGAGGTGCTCATTCAACAAGCGGTGGATCGGTTGATGGTGGGTCGAACCACACTCGTCATCGCACACCGGCTGTCGACGGTCCGCTCGCTCGATCGGCTGCTCGTCTTCGACCGTGGCCGCATCATGGAGGACGGCGATCATGCCGCGCTGATCGATCTCGATGGTGGCATTTACCGCCGCCTCTTCGAACGGCAGGCGTTGGAACTAGCGATGGGCCTGGCCTGAGCGCCAAGTATCAGGATCGAGTGCCCGACCGCGAGAGCGCCCATTCCCGGTACAAAATGTATCGCCGTCTCACGACATCCCAAATCTAGCCCGGTCGACGTATATTGGGAAGCACATGGAGGTGTCCGCTGAAACCGACTCCCATCCAAAAAAACATAAGGTACCGTCCATCATACTCCTGTTTCGCTTGCATTGCGCAGAACTTAAGCTCGTTAATTTTCGCTTAGAAAATTCTAGAACTATACTGCAAGAGATCCTCCGAAATCCTAGACCTCTTTCATACCGGGCACAACGCAAACGTTTCGCTCAGGTTGCAACCTAAGCTGTCAAACACCTTTTAAGAGAGCGGTGTCCAATGAAGTCCGGCTTGGCAAACCTGCGCAGGTTCTACTGTGGCAGACTGAGCTTCGCCATTCGGCCTCCATCGATCGTCCACACCTGACCGGTGATAAACGAGGATTCTGGCGAAGCCAGCCAGACTACGAGGTTCGCGACCTCCTCCGGCTTCCCCGTTCGCCCAATTGGATGGATATTACCGATCTGCTGGCGAAAGCGCTTGGGGTCCGGCATGCTCTCGATGAAATCCAAGTTCAGGTCGGTGTCGATCCAGCCAGGCGCGACAGCGTTGCAGCGCACACCTTCGGCGCCGTGGTCGATCGCAACCGCGCGGGTGAGACCGTGGAGACCAGCCTTGGAGGCGCAATAGGCCGCGTGTTTCGGGTTGGATCCCAGCCCCTCGATCGATCCGACATTCACGATCGCGCCGCCAGTGGACCGCAGGTGAGGCATCGCCGCCTTTATCAGCACGAATGGGGTGGTCAGATTTATGGCGATCGTCCTCTCCCAATCTGCTAGGCTCATATCTTCGACGAGCGCCTCCTGCATGACCCCGGCGTTGTTTACCAGGACATCGAGCCGTCCCGCCCGTTCGACAACCGCTTTGATAGCATGAGCCGCCTTGGTCGGAGCTGTGAAGTCGACCGAAATGGCCTCGAATTCCCGGTCCTCACCACGTTGAGCGGTGAACACGCGAGCGCCCTCGTCCCTTAGACGTCGCGCAGTCGCAAGACCGATGCCGCTACGCCCGCCCGTCACGAGAGCCACCTTACCTGCAAACCTTTTATCCAACTGCCTTTCCACCCTTCACTTCGACGAGCGACATGCATAGGCAGCGGGACATCGCGTGAGGCACGATGGTCTGGGCGATGCCACCGCCTCTGCGATCTGCCGAGCGGACTAGCTTGCCAAGCTCTGCCCCTATCCGCAGGATCGACGGGGAAGCGGTGAAGACGCTTCCCCGGTTCTGCTACCTCAAACCCAGATGCCATCCCGCTGATCGAGACCCGCGGCTTCCTTCCCCCCGCCGAAGTTCCCCCCGACGACTGGCTTCTGCAGCGGCGGAAGCGGAGTATTACATACTCAGGATCCGGCAAGCCGAGCCTTGCTTGTGTCATTCTAATCGTAAGCACCAGCAACTGCCCTGAGAATGCACAAAAGGTTTCGCTAGGGTTAAAACCAGTTTATGCCTCGCGCAGTCGTGCGCAAGCTGTTCGGACCTGCGACATCGCCTTATTTCGGAACCAGCTGGCGGTTTGGTGAGTACCGGCACACGGGCTCCTTGTCCGGGTGCAGCAGAACTCGTAGGCCTCCGTTGCCTTGCGCCAAGCTCCTGGAGTAATGCGGGCATGGCTGTTCTAAAACATCCCAGGACGTACCCCCGGGCCTCGTAGGCGTATGCGCGGTCTGCAATCAGGTCGATCGTTCGACGACCTTCGAACGATCGCAGCCCGTACGTCTCTATTTCGCGATAAGCCTCTGCTTGACAGCGCCTTGGCGGCAACCTCAGCTTTGAACGCGCTCTGTTGGGGTATGAATGCGGCCCACCGAGAGCGCTGGCTGGCGCTTGCCGAGTAAACTCTGCCATGCAGAATCTCAGTCTCCTGCGACTGGCAGCCAACCAGCTGGGCCGGTATTGATTCGGGCCTGGCCGAGCTCGACGCGGGTGAGATCGTTGAGCGGGCGATCTTGGCCGTGGAGCTGACGCTCGAGGAATTGCCGAACCCGCGCAAGACGACCTGGAGAGCGAGTATGCCAGGCTGGAAGTTAACAGGCTGCCCAGCAATTGAGGGGGACCCGACGGGTGCAACACCTGTTTTTTCTTCCAGGGGGAACTCGGCCCTGCTATGGCCGATCCTACCGCACGTCGCTGATCAGCGACCGGACTTTCGAGAAGCGGCAGTGCGCCTTTCGTCCGGTCAGCCTTTCTCCTGACGCAAACACATGCGGATCGCCGCGGACGGGGAAAGTCGTCCCGCGTCCCGTCCTGCGGCCTGCGCTTTGCTGACGCTCCTACGGCTGTCCCGTTCACCGCCCGAGGCAGGGGCGAATTTCCTCCGTCCTACGCACGACAACCGTCCGCTGTTGCGGACGCGCGCGGGACTGCCGGTTTCCCTGTTGGAGGGCCGACAGTCGCTGGCTCGGAGGTTAACCGGAAACGGGTGCGTCGAGGACCAGCGATCCTGTGCGCCATCCGCTGATCGTATGGCTCCCTGGCGGTTCTTCTTCGCTGCGCTAGCGCTTCAGCAGCTTCAACAATGATGCACGTCGGCTTCATCATCTTCAGCGGCTGGCGCTTGAACCCGGCAACACCACACGGTGGACACAAGCGCCGCTCCGCCAGGTAGCAAGGGAAATCGAACCTATGTAACCGACCACTCAATTAAGCCGACGGCCCGCTGAAGTATCGCCTCCGTCCGAGCGATGTCAGGCGAGCTGGCGGTCACATATCCGATTAAGTCTCGGTGATCGCCTCTCCTTTTGATCGTGGTG
This sequence comes from Mesorhizobium sp. M1A.F.Ca.ET.072.01.1.1, assembly GCF_004023325.1. Classification (NCBI taxonomy): domain Bacteria; kingdom Pseudomonadati; phylum Pseudomonadota; class Alphaproteobacteria; order Hyphomicrobiales; family Phyllobacteriaceae; genus Mesorhizobium; species Mesorhizobium sp. M1A.F.Ca.ET.072.01.1.1. The sequence goes on from NZ_RZSF01000001.1 coordinate 3,196, forward strand.
TTTGGTTCAAGGTAAAGCTTCACTTTGGCGACGCCAGGTACAGCAGCCGCCCGGCTGACGCCATCGATCCAATCGAGAACGCCGTCCCGTTCAGGAACTAGGAATTGCGCAGCAGCAGTTTCTGAACGGGTTCCGCGCAAATCGCCCTCATCGCCGATCACGAGTTTAATGTGCTCTCGGATAAGATTGATACCGCAAGCTAGCTCAACTAGCTCAACACCGGGCGAGCCCGACATACGCGGATTTACTTCAATGACGACCGGCCCATGTGCCGTCCACCTGAGTTCAACGTTGGTCGGACCCCAGTGAAGGTCGAGAGCCTGTAAACACCTCAGTGAAACATCGGCGATGCGCTCATCCTCTTCATTGGTAAGCAAGGCCGGATAGGCGCATCTATTATATACGAAATGCGGCGAGGGACCGAATTCGAGAGAGGCGATTCCAATGACGTCATCTCCCATCATCTCCACCCAATAATGAAAGCCTTTCACAAATTGTTCCACTAATATTCTTGCTGGGGACTGCCATGTACTCCACCTGCTTGATAGATAAGCAGTATGCTGGATTAGCTCCTCGCTACTGCCGCACAATCGGACCCCCTCGCTGCCGCCGGTGTCCGTGGCTGGTTTTACAATTACAGGAAAGCCGATTTTAGCGGCAGAGCTTACAACCTCGCTCGCATTCGTTGCCAACGCGTAGGCAGGAATTGGAATGTCGGCTTGCCCAAGCAGCTGACGTTGAGTGAATTTATCGCAGCATCGTTCAACCGATTCGGCGTTCGGACCTGGCAGATTGAAATGTCGACAGAGCATGCCGACTGTCGCATATGCAGCTTCCTCCGAGCTCGTAATCCCAGCAATATCATAGGTCGCATGCAGCCGAACACACTCGCAAATCAGCGCATCGAGATTGGATGTGTCCACACAGATTACCTCACTGTCTTCTGCGGCATGATAGTAGTGCCTAAGTGGATCAGCCGCCAGGGTAATCGAGTGCAGGCCAAGACTTCGGGCCGCTTGGACATATAGAGGACCATTGTTCCTTGTACCCTCGATCAGGATAAGCGCTCTTCTTTTCATGTTTGTCGACTCCGAATAGCTTGTCTGGTTTTTTTCCGCGCGTGAGTTCGTCCAACATACCACTGCTCGTGGTTTGCGATTGGTAAATTCTTGTGAAGTAGTTGTATTTATCTGTTGCAGGATGTGACGTCATGACCACCAAAAAGAGTGTCTTGGTTGCCGCAATATAGGCCTATTCTTCTCGCGCAAGTCGGCTGGGGAATGAGAGGCGCGATGATGGGATCCGTTACCGCCGCACCGATCCTGGTGAAGGACCAGAGATCCCATGGCAACGGGTGATGACCGGTGTCTACATCACTCAGCTGGCTGGGGAGCGTCTGGGAGAAGGTACGATGCACGAGCTTCTGCTCGTCGCGCGAACTGTCATTCAAACGAGCTTGGTGAACGGCCTTACACCTAACCTACAGCGGCCTCAAGAACGCACCGCCAAACTGCTGGATAGCTTCATCGATTCGGTTGACGTTCACCGTGCTTTTGACTACGAAACTATGGATCAAGTAGTGCGACGCACAGAAACTTCGATGGGTAGATCATCTTGCTTTGTCACCCCAGGCAGCAGGATGGCCCACCAGAATTAACCAATAGAAAATCTCACCAGCAAGTGTAGCCACCATCCACCAACAATACCGTTCCCGTGATATAGGTTGACGCGTCGCTAGCAAGAAATTGGACGGCAGATGCAATCTCATGAGGTTGGCCGAAGCGGCCCATTGGCGTCCGATCAGACCATGCCCTGACCACTTCTACAGGATACTGGTCGGTCATCTCTGACTGTACGAATCCAGGCGCCACTGCGTTCACCCGAACCCCAGATCTTGCCCATTCGCAAGCAAGGGTTTTGGTTACCATAGTTACCCCCGCCTTGCTCGCATTGTAAGCCGTGACTACGGATTCCTGTCGGGTGACAACATCTCCACATATCGAACTGATATTTACAATCACGCCGGAACCGCGCTCCGCCATGAGAGAGCCGAAGGTGCGACTGCAGTAGAACAGGCCGTCCAAGTTGACTGAAAGGACAGCTCGCCAATCCTCGTCGGTGGTATATTTCGTCGGCGCCGCGCGGGACACCCCGGCATTGTTAATAAGGATGTCAGGGCAAACGGCGATGCCATCGGCGAGATCGCGTACCGCCTGCGAGTCCCTAACATCGAGCTGATAGACTTTAGGCTTGACTGGAAACTGATCTGCCGCCGCGGCCACGCGAACCCGATCCCTTCCAGTGAGAATTATATCGGCGCCAGCTTCTTGTAATGTAAGCGCGACTTGCAATCCGATGCCGCGTGCTCCGCCGGTCACCAAAGCGGTCTTCCCACTCAGACCGAATCTGCCATCGATGAATGATTTACTCATGTATAAGCCCTATCCCTTCTGGAATGTTTCCCGCCTATCGTCTGATGGCCTGCCTTCTTTTTCTAAGCGCGTCTTATCACCTCCTACTGCGACGATAACGGCAGTTGCTGTGTTACTTCCATTCATGCGTTTTTTGGGAACTCAGAGTAACTGTCGTATGGCGCCAACAATGCTGTCCCGTGTTGGAAAAAAGTCCTTCTCAAGAGCCGGACTGAATGGGACATGAATATCTGGAGCACTCAGCCGCAAGATAGGTCGCTTCAAAAGATCGAAGGACTCTTCCGCCATCACCGCTGCGATTTCACTTCCGACGTTGCAGATACGGTGTCCGTTCTCGACAATAATCAGCCGTCCGGTCTTCTCGATTGACATCTTGATTGCCTCATAATCGAGCGGCTTCAATGTACGTGGATCGATCACTTCGACCGAAATGCCTTCCTCGATGAGGTAGTTGGCAGCTTCCATGGTCGGCCTGATAGCACCGGCGATGGCAACGACGGTAACGTGCTCCCCCTCGCGCTTCACGTCCGCTTTGCCAATTGGGATTAAATGGTCCGGATCCGTGGGGACGTCGCCTTTGAGAGGCCAGAGGCGGGTGTCCTCGAAGACGAGCACAGGATCGCCGTCGCGAATGGCGGATTTCATGAGGCCTTTGATATCGGCAGCGCTGGTCGGGCTGATAATCTTAAGGCCCGGCACGTTCATAAAAAGCGGGTAAGGCCGGTCGGCATGCTGTGCCGCTTCGGAGCCCGTCGAGAACATACAGCAGCGAAAGACGATTGGGATGTCTATCTGGCCCCCAGTCATATACCGCAATTTTGAGGCCTGGTTTACAATCTGGTCACAAGCGAGATAGATGAAACTGGCAGTTGAAATGTCTACAATCGGTCGCAAACCATTGATGGCAGCCCCGATGCCAAGTCCCGTAAAACTGCCTTCTGAAATTGGCATGTTCCAAACCCGGTTCTTGCCGAAGCATTCGATAAGCTTGCCGCCGCCATGAACTGAGACGTCCTCTCCCAACAATACAACGCGCTCATCCCGATGCATTTCCTCTAGCTGGGCCTGCACGATTGCCTCAAAATAGGTCATCTGAATATGGGGACCGGGCGTGGCTGCGTCTCTGTGGGTATCGTCTTTCACATCCATTAATCCCTCCAGCCCACCCTTAGCGGGCAATGGTCGACACGAACATATAGTCGGGCAACGTTTCGGGCCGGGGCATGGGGCTAGCCAAAGCAAACTGTACGGCCTGTGTGACGGCTTGGGCCACTTCATGCTCGATGGTTGCTAGAGTCTCTTCATTTACACCCTCTTCGAGCAGCACAGTGCGATATAGCAAAATTGGGTCCCGGTCGCGTTTGTGTGCCTCGACTTCTGCGACCTGTCGATAAGGCTCCCCAGAAACGGCCAAGCCTATATTGTGTTCATCGAACCGATAAGTGTTGGCCACTATGAGAGTGGGTCCCTGCCCCGCGCGTGCTCGCGTGACCGCATATGCCGCAGATTGATAGACGGCACTGACGTCCTGTCCGTCTACTATTTCTCCTGGAATTCCGTAACCTGCCGCTCGTAGGGCAATGTCCGGCTGTCCGTGGCTTGTTGCTACGGAGGTGGTCATTGCATAGCCATTGTTCTCGCAAAGATAAATGACGGGAAGCCTCCACAACGAGGCCATGTTGAGGCTCTCGTGAAAAGTGCCCTGGTTCACTGCTCCGTCGCCGAAAAAGCAAAGGGTAACCTGATCGACGCCGCGCACCTTGGCGCTAAATGCGCATCCTGTGGCAAGAGGAATGCCCCCTCCGACGATTCCCGATTCACTGATAATCCCCACTGAACTGTCCGCAAAATGCATCGAACCGCCACGCCCCTTACAAACGCCGCCCTCCTTACCCATCAGTTCTGCCATAAGCGCCTGCAAATGCGCGCCCTTCGCAATCGGATGGCCATGCGAACGGTGTGTTCCGGTCATGGCGTCATCGTCCCGGAGGGCGAGGCTTGCTCCGACGATAGCGCCTTCCTGACCCACGGTCGTGTGAAACCAACCAGGGATCTGACCACCGTTGAACAGGCGCCTACCTTCTTCTTCGAATCGGCGGATGCGAAGCATCCGTCGAAAAGCCTCTAGCCTACGATCGCCCTTCAACTGCATGACCCAACCCTGCCCGTCAGCAAGGGGCGATCGCCTGCATTCCAACAGCGCGCATCGGCTAAATCCTCGTGCTCGAGCTCCGAAGGTACGTGGCGGGTCTCTTCGGCATTCTCCTGGCGAGGCACGATCTCGGCAGGCACTTTCATCTGGTTCTCTGTCAGCATGGCCTTGTTCCTTCCGGCTCGCACAACCCTGTGCATGCGTCATGCCATTTGACCTGAAGGCTCGCATTACACTGTTCTTCATCGAAGAAAGGCGTCGTGAAAGAACTGCACAGACCTCCTTTGTTCGAAGTTCGCCAACAATGTCGGATCCTGAACTGGCCCCCATTTCGGCCGGACAGTCGGCCTAACGCGGGAGGCTTGGGGATATCCTCAAGCACAGGCTTATGGCTGACGACTGTCGACGGATTGAACTGATCACCGGGGAGGTACGGCGCCGACACTGGACGACGACCGAACAGAAGCTGCAGATTATCGAGGAGAGTTTCCTTCCGGGTGAGACCGTGTCCTCTGTCGCCGCACGATGAGGCGTGGCGCCAAATCTCTTGTATCGTTGGCGCCGTTTATTGAAGGAAGGCGGAACGGCTGCGGTGGGATCGGACGAATCTGTGGTCGGGAGTTCGGAAGTGCGGCGGCTTGAAGAGCGCCTTCGCGACCTCGAGCGGCTTCTCGGCCGCAAGACCATGGAAGTGGAGATCCTCAAAGACGCGCTGGCCAGGTCGGAGTCAAAAAACCGAACTTGCGGCTCTTGTCGCAGCCGAGGGACGGTTCCCGATGAAGGCCGTTGCCGAGACCCTCGGGGCGGCGCGTTCCCATCTCCATGAGTTGCATCGCCTGGTGAAGCCGCGCGGGCCTTATCGCAACCCCGATGACGATGGGCTCTTGGAGCTGGTCGCCGCCTGATCGACGAACGCCCGACCTATGGCGATCGTCGCATCACAGCCCTGACGAACAGGGAACGCGAAAGACGGCGAACCGGCCGTCAATCACAAGCGCGTCTTCCGTGTCATGCGCCAGCGAAACAGGCGCGACAGCACGCGCACGAGTAAAAAGAGCCCGGCCTGCACGAGATCCAGCGTGTGCCGTCGGGCGAGACACCACCACCCGGTACGATACAATCAGGCGGGATGGTAGATGAGAGCTATGCAGCGCCGCGATGAGGCCGATCTCAGCTCCCAAATGCCTGAGATTGGCTTCGCGCGCAGGCGTTTCGGCCGCGTATAAGGTGCCGCCTTGTGAAAGGGATCGCAGCAACCTCAGCCGGCAGCATGAACACTGCGTGATAGAGCACCGGCAGCAGTTCATTCTGGCGTGCGGCAAGCCAGTCCCGGCAGGCCTGACCCTGGCATTTGGGACTGTGCCGGCTGCGACAGGAATTGTAGGCCACGCGGATCGACCGCAGGAGCGGCAGCCGTAGACTGGCCGCCCAGTTCGGCGGTCCGGCAGAGCTCGATCGCGCTCATCACACGCCGCTCGATGCGAGCCTAGATAGCCGTCATGAACCTGTCTATATACTTCGCCATGGCGGCGGAAGATATCCGCCACCTTCAGTCTCGCCGACATGGCGGTACCACTCACCCTGGCGGCACCTCGATGTTCAGCCGGGCTTGTCGTGCGTCGGATGAGGCTGTTCGAGACCTTAGCGTAGCGCGCCGCCGGACAGATTGTTGTGGCCGAGTAGAACCTGGATGGTGCGGATGTCGGTGCGTTCTGAAGATGCGTGGCGAAGCTGTGCCTGAGCGTGTGGACCGTCACCCGCTTAGGCGGCCGCACGCGCCGAACGACAAGCCCAAATAACACCCGCGCGCGGGAAACAGCCAGTCCCGCGGCTTCGCCAAGCCGCCAGTAGACTCGCAGATGCGCAGAAGCTGCGCCGACAGCATCACGGTGCGGTCCTTGTCGCCCTTGCCGTGCTCAACACGGATCACCCCGCGACCGCTGTCGATGTCGCCGACCTTCAGCCCGACAGTCTCCAAGCACTGAGACCTGCTCTTAGGCCGTCGTCAGGGCCGTACGGCACTTCAGGCTCGGCACCGCCTCTAGGAAGGCCACGACTTCGTCGGCGCTCAATACCACCGGCAGCGTGCGTAGCGAGCGAGCATAGACGATCCGCTCCGGACTCTCGGCATGGCCCAGCGTCACGCCGTAGAGGAACCGCAGCGCGCACACCGTCTGGTTCAGCGCAGCCACGAGATTCCGGTCGACATCAAATGAACTTGGAAGGCGCGCACGTCCTCCAGACCGAGCCGGTCCGGCGAACGGCCAAGTAGCGCGAAAACTTCGCCGCGGCATGCACGTGGGGATCGCTGCGTGGCCGGCGGCAGATTACGGATCGTCATATCCTCGATCATGCGCCGGGGAACTGGGGTCAACTTGGCCATTTCTGTAGCTCCTGTTCTCAGATTGCGCTTCAACAGCCGCGATCCTTCAAAACAGAAGCGTTCCTGCAAACCGATCCGCCAAATGCCGCGTTAGCGGCTTCGTTCAATCCTCAAAATGCCCACATCGCCAAAAATCTGCCAAAGTAGCACTAGGCTGCGTCGCGACGGATCGCCTCTGGTGGACTCCGACAGGCAAGTCAGAGAAAGCTCGAAAAATCAACACTGGGGCGTTTCCGTCGGACGCTCAGCTTAGCTACATCCGTGGCAGACTTATTGGACTTGCTCAGCGCGGCGGCAGCACGATCGAAGAACTCTGGAGGAAGGCCCTCTCCGGGTTAGTAGAGTCAAAAAGATTTGTCCCCTGTGACGCAAATGCGAAAAGCAAGCCGACCAGGGGAGTCGTGATCAGTAGGGCGGAAATCGCACAGCATTTCTCTTCCAACAAACGCCCAGCCTCGGCATGTATATCTAGGGAATAGTGCATATTTATCCTCCGAGATAGCGTTCCGTCACGACAGGAGGGACTTCTCATAGTATCGCGCTGCCTCAGGTTTCTTGTCAAGCAGGTCCCGGCTGTGACGTAAGCAGATGAATTGACCGCCCCATGGAGCACCGAACACGCCGAACGATGACGACCGATCCGCGCTCCATACACCGAAGCTCCACATTGTTGTGTCCCCAGCCAAGATCGAGAGCATGCAAACCACTCAGCGAAATGTCTGCTACACGAAAATCGTCGTCACGAAGCGCCAACCCAGTGTGACCTGACACTGACCGGCTATTGCCTGCAATTCGACCAATATCCTTGGCGGAATGGCCACATGCGCCACCCCCAACAGAGACCGTGTGTTCGGAGGCTAACAGCGGACTTGCTGCAAATCTGACGCCACAGCTGCCACTGCCCGACTGCTGGTCAGAGTATCGACAGCACTCGCGGGTCAGGGCGTCGACCATGGACTTGGATGCCTCCACCCCCCTTTCTACGAATGTAGGCGGGCGAGTTGGACCAACGAAAAGCCAACTTCCGCAAAAGTGCTGAGCCAGATGCGCAACAAACAGCTTTTCCGCGGATCTCTCAAGAATTGGACAATTTGAAGAGACTCGGCCGAAATCCCTAGGCCACCAAAGCCTCATCAAACGGGCATCTCGTGAGATTTTCAACTCCGCTCTCGGTCACGAGCACCTGCTCTTCCAGTTTTACGCCTTCCCGCCCACCGACGGCACCGATATAAGCCTCGACGCACAGGGTCATTCCGGGCTCGAGAACATAGTCGAATGCTCCCGGGATGAAGTCTTCAGGATAGAGAATCGCGGGATATTCGTCGCAAAGACCAATGCCATGCATCATGACGCCATATCGCTGCTTGACGAAATCCGCGGGAAGCTTGTGGCTGCGCTGAGTGAGTTCGGTGAAAGAGACGCCCGGCTTTAGCATAGCCATGTTTGCAGCTACGTGCTCGTAGGCTATGTCGTGCAGCCTTCGCTGTGCTTCGGTGGGTCGGCCGTCACCGCAGTGCCAAGTGCGGGAGAAGTCGGCACACATGCCGTACGGGCCCACCATATCGGTGTCGAAGGCGACGAGGTCTCCTGAGACAATGCGACGGGGGCCGGCCTCCTGCATCCAGGGGTTCGTGCGCGGGCCGGAAGTTAAAATGCGCGTTTCGATCCACTCGCCACCACGTGCGATGTTTTCGGCATGAAGAACCGACCAAAGTTCCGTTTCGGCTATGCCGGGCTGCAAACGTTCTCGCATTTTGGCAACGGCAATCTCGCAGGTCGCGAGAGAGCAGCGCATGGCGTTGATCTCGTCGATTCCCTTAATGGCCCTGGCGTGCTCCATGAGCTGCATGCCGTTGCAAACCTCGATGCCAACTGCATCTAGCGCACGAAGGCCGGGGATTTCGATCTTGTCGACGGCAAGACGACGGTTTTTGCCACCAGAGCGGCGCAACAGTTCGTCAATTTGTCCGGCAAAGTCCTTGGCGACTGCTTCTTCTTGGTCGCCGGCAACGAAATAGTAAAAGCCGGCCCCGCCATCCCGGGTTTCGTTGATGAGCGGCAGATAGGTTGACAGGTGGCTGCAACGATGGAAATCCCAGAGAACGACATAGCCGTCGGCCGATACGAACACAGCTCGTGACGGATTGTGCATGATCCATATGTGCATGTTCGAGGAATCTGAAGCGTATCGTATGTTCAGCGGGTCGAAGCAGAGCACGCCCGCATAGTCTCTTTGGCGGAGTTGCAGAACAATCCGATCAAGACGGGTCTTGCGCATACGATCTAGGTTGGGCGTGGTCAGGCCCAAGGCTGCCCACTCCGCAAAGGCGACGTCCGTCGGCCCAATTTCAACCCGATCGTTGTCATCCATGCTCCCATCCGGCTTAAGTGCTTTTGCCACTCGCGTGGGATCAATTTTGTGGTTCACAATCGAAAACGAGGACATGTTAAGGCCGCCCTAGTGGCTCACTCTTACGTGGATCTAAGACCGGATTTCTTGGATGCTAAAGGCGGAAAAAATATTGCTCGATATAAAGTCAATTCATCTGCATTCGTGCTCTGGGGTGCCTGCGACCACAACTGGAACCAGGTAGCCTTCCAGCGCGCCGCAATGGGCAATCTGTCGATCCCAGAGCTTTGCCGGGAGCCCTGTCGTGCTAGTGGTTTACGCCTGACATAAGAGTTCGGCTGAGGATTCCCTTTTGTGAGTGCGCATGCGAGTCTGGTACATGCGCACAGGAATATACCTCACCGTTTCTTCGATTGATCGTCAGCCTCTCTCTGATCAGCGCGCCCATCGCAGTGCGCTGCAGAAGCACGTTTGGCGCGCAGAGATCATTCTGTTGAGCAGCGACGGCGTGGGCACCCTCGAGATCATGCGGCAATCTGGTAAGTTCAAGACTTGCGTGTGGCGCGCCAGTGCAAGCTCTGCAACGATCCGCAGTTCGTCGACAAACTGCGCAACGTCGTCGGCCATGCCACTAGTTGATCCACCGGCTCACGCTATCCTGTTGTCGGTCGACGAGAAGAGCCCAGATCCAGGCGCTCGACCGCACCCAGCCCGGCCTGCCCATGAAGGGTAGGCTCGGCACCACGACCACGACTACAAGTGCAACGGCACGACCACCCTGTTTGCCGCCCTTACCGTGCTCGATGGCACCGTTATCGGCAGGAACATGCAGCGCCATCGTCACCAGGAATTCATCCGCCTCACTCAACGCTGTCGATGCCGAGGTGGCGGCCAGCAGGGCCATCCACGTCGTTCTTGACAACTACGCCGCTCACAAGCACCCCAAGGCGCGTGCCTGCTCGGCCGCCATCAGCGCCTCACCTTCCGCTTCCACCTTAAGCGTCACGAGCACCGCACGGCTGTCCTTGGTTGACAGAGGCAGGGTCAGATGCGGGCCGCTTTGACTCGCTGCGGCATGGTACGAGCGGATGGCGACGACCGCCTTTGCAACGGCGGCGACGCCCGCGCCGTCGAGACGGGAGTTCACCCCCTTTGTGTCCCGGATTAGGACGGCGTCATCTGGGTCTACGGCGCCAATGATGACGACGGGATCTTCACCGATGAAGGCTTCGAGGAGGTCAAACTCCTCCTCGAAGAACATCATCGCGTCTCCCCATCGAAAGCTTGACCCCAGCACTCCGGTGCTCAGGTTCTCTGGCCACCAGATACGCACGTCTGCGGTCTTCACCGGATGCGTACCACGCAGGCTCAAGTTGGCGTTTGGAATTGGCAACGCTTCCGGAGCGAAACGTTATGACGAACTGAACGTCAAGGGACTCTCCATCGCTGACCTAATGAGCGTGGAAAGCTCTACGAGGAGATGCTGGACCTCATGGAAGAATCCGGGGAATTTCCGATTCCTGACCCACGGGGCCACTCCCGTCGTGTATCGCACAACGAAGGTGCAGGCGGCAATGCGCCCAGATGGAACCCCACTATATCTCGATTGCAAGCCAGTTTCGGGCTGAGCGACATCTGTGGCTTTCGTCCCAACAAGAAGCGTTCCAGGACCGCTATTCTAAGCCAGAACGATTCGGCGCTCGCGAAATACGTGTAGAGGAGCGCCGCCACTTCATAGGCGCTTACTACATAGCGGACACGGACACCGGTTGCCCGAGGTTATCGGTCCCTGGATGCCAGATTCAATCATTGAATTTGATGCGCAGCATGATGTTGATGCCCCATTCGTTATTAGCGCGCCGGCGGGAACAGTGGGCGCCTCCGCCTTACCCCCATAAGCCGTACCCTCATAGGGCGCGCGAACCGGGCACTGCTTGTGCGGCACAGCTGAACCATGGACGCCTGCCGAGGGTGCCCACCAACCGCAGTTCCCCAGTTGCGAAGCCCTCGAGGCCACCCCGTTTTTATGTTACGCCGTCGCAATCGCCGGGTTCGGCTGTTCGGCCGGAACACCCCAATTGCTCGCCATGGAATGCCAATGCATTACGCCAGACCCGCGGTCTGTTGCGCTGATGAAAGGCTTCGCGCCTGACAAATTGCCTAAGCCCAGCCAAGATTTTAAACAAATCGGCCCCCAGTTTCCGCGAGGGATGAACGTTCAGCAGGTCAACGATTTGGAGCTTAACGGGAAATGGCATCTAAAGCTGTGCTCCGGGTCCTGCAGGCTCACTGAGGATGGGGGAGCGACGCGGCCACAGATGCGATCTTGAGCGTAACGACACCGGGTGTGGAACTCGCAGCCGGATGGCCGGTACATCACGCTTGGCACTTCGCCCTTGAGCTCAATCCTGTTGAGCACTGCGTCTGGGTCCGGTTCGGGATTGGCCGCAAGCAGCGCTTCGGTATAGGGATGGCTTGGCTGATGGAAAATACTCTGCGTCGTGCCGACTTCAATGAAGCGGCCGAGATACATGATTGCCATGCGGTCAGTTATGTGGCGCACTACATTGAGGTTGTGCGTGATTATCAGGATCGCGATGCCTAGTTCGTCCTGCAGGCGAGTGAGAAGATTTAGCACCTCGCCTTGCACCGAGACATCCAAGCCCGCGGTCGGCTCATCGGCGATGATCAAGTCCGGATTGAGCGCTAGGGCGCGCGCCACGCTGACGCGCCTGGCTTGACCACCGGAGAGTTGATGAGGATAGCGGCCAACAAAATCGGCCGGCAAGCCCACCATCCGCAGGAGGCGCGTCGCTTCAGCTCCTAAATCGCGATCCTTCAGCCCATGGATGCGGAAAGGCTCGGTCAAGATCGATCGCACCGTCAGCCTGGGCGAAAGTGAACCGATCGGATCCTGAAACGTCATCGCCATGCGTCGCAAGTAGGGCTTGCGTTCTACCGCACTGAGGTCCGTGAGTTCCTGCCCATCGAAGCTGATGCTGCCGCTCACCGCCCGCTGCAGGCCAATCATCGTGCGAGCGACGGTGGATTTTCCGGAGCCGCTCTCGCCGACAAGGGCCAGCGTCTCACCCTTGTGAATTTCAAAAGAAACACTGCATACCGCGTCGATGAAAGGCGCATTTGTCCCGGTCGCGAGCGCTTTAAGCGGCCCCATCGTGCGGAAGCGGACGCAGAGGTCCCGAACACTGACAAGGGCACTCATGCCGAAACTAGTCGATTTTCTTCGAGCAGATGGCATCGTGCCGTCTGCCCTGGGCTGATCGGGCGATCGACTGGCTGTTCCTCGAGACAGCGATCATATGCCTGCGGGCATCGCGCGCTGAAGATGCACCCCTTCTTCAAGCCCAGGAGGCTGGGCACCTCGCCGGAAATGGTCGGCAATGTGCGTGTGGTTCGTTTAAGCCGCCCCGGGTCGCACTCAAGCAGGGCGCGGGTGTAGGGATGAGCGGGATTGCGGAATATGCTGCGCACATCGCCTTGTTCGACCACTTCGCCGGCATACATGACGACGACCCGGTCGCACAACTCAGCCACAGCTCCAAGATGATGGGATACGAAGAGGACGGAGCAACCGATCTCCCTTTGGAGATTTTTGAGCAGATGGATGATCTGGACTTCAAGTGTCGCATCGAGCGCAGTCGTCGGCTCGTCGGCGATGAGGAGCACGGGTTTTACAAGCAGCGCCATGGCTATACATATCCGCTGACGCATGCCGCCGGAAAAGTGGTGCGGATAGGCCCCGATCCGGTTTTGCGGATCCGGAATTCCGACCCGGTGTAGCATGTCGATGGCACGAGCACGCTTTTCACTCCGGCTTTTTTGCTGGTGGTGCTGGATGTCGATCATCTGGTTCTCAACGGTGCGCACAGGATTAAGCGCAGTCATTGGATCTTGAAAAACCATGGAAAGTCGATCGCCAAGCAGGCTACGCTGCGACTGAGCCGGCATCTTCAGCAGGTCTCGCCCTTCAAACAGGATCTCGCCACCTGTGACATCGGCATTTTCCGAAAGCAGACCCATCACCGTATACGCAAGCGTCGACTTTCCAGATCCGCTTTCGCCGACAACGCCGACCACCTCTGCGGCTGCGACATTAAGCGACACGTTTCGCAGTGCATGAATGCGCCCCTCTGGTGTCCCGAAATCAAGATGGAGGTGACGTATCTCCAGGAGGGGTGTGGTCGATTGCGATGACCGATCGTGTGGTATCATAGATCTTTCCGCAGCTTTGGATCGAACATGTCGCGTAGCGCCTCACCCAGGAATGTGAAGCCCAGCGTTGCGAGGACGATTGGAATACCACCGCCAACCACAAGCCACGGCGTCTGCTGGATGTAATTATAGCCGTCGTTGAGGATTGCTCCCCAATCGGGCGTGGGTGGACGTACGCCCAAACCAAGGAAGCTGAGACCGGCCTCCACCGCGATTACCGCGGGCACGTCCATGCTCACGAGGATGAGAAGCGGGCCGATAACATTAGGCAGTACGTGCACTGCCAGGATGCGCATCGTGCCAGCGCCCAGAGTGCGTTCTGCGGCGATGTATTCACTGTTGCGTAGCGCCTCTGTCTGGGTCCTCACGACCCGTGCATAAATGGGCATAGAGGTGATTGCGATAACAAAAATCATGCTGGCCAGGCTGGGTCCAAGTAAGCCGATAATCGCCAACGCGAAGATGATGCCCGGAAAGGAGCGGATCGTATCGAATAAAAGAAGGAGCAAATTGTCCAGCCACCTCGGTCCGAAGCCTGCGATCAGACCAAGCACGAGGCCGGCTGCCAGCGAACTGCCTAGCGAGGCGAAGGCGACAAGCAGCGGGACGCGGCCGCCCATCATGACGCGCGAGAATGTGTCGCGGCCCAGTTGATCGGTGCCCAGAAGAAAAAGTAGTGACGGGTCCGCCAAGCGCGGCCCCACCATGATGCGGGTCGGATCATGTGTAATGATGATCGGGGCGAAGATCGCGCTTGCGAAAACGATCGCGACCAGCGCGGCTCCAAGGACGCCAAGACGGTTCTTGCGCAGTTGCCGCACCGTCTTACGGAAGCTGCCGGGTGCTAGCTCTGGGCCAGTTTCGCCGCGGAGCGCTTCAAGGCTCGCCATGCTAAAGTTTCTCGCGGGTTCGAGGATCAAGAGAGGCAGCGATCAGATCGGACGCCGTCGTCGCCAAGACAGTAACAACAGTGGTGACTAGCACGGCCCCTATTACGACTGCATAGTTGCGCGTGTTGACCGCCTGTACAATCAAGGCACCGATACCTGGTCTTGCGAAAACGACCTCGATAAAGACAGCTGACGAAAGCAACCACGCTATGCCCACGCCGAGGATCGTCACTGTCGGCAGGATCGCAAGCGGCAGCGCGTAATGCAAAACAATGCGCCATTCGGAAATGCCGAAGGAACGGGCCATTCGCACATGGTTTTCACCCAGGATCTCCATCATGGATGCCCGTACCAGCCGGGAGATGTATCCAACCCAGCCGATCCCGACGGCGAAGGCTGGCAGAATGAGATGAACAAGGCCGTCCAAAAAACCCTGTCCGGCTCCGACTGCTGGTAACCAATGGAGCGTGACAGCGAAGATCAGGAGTGCGTAGACAGCCATGACGAACGAAGGAATCGCGATCGTGGCGACTGCCATGATCGCGACGATCTGGTCGATGACAGAATTACGCCTCATGGCCGAATAACAACCGAGCGGCACCGCAATCGCCACCGCCCACAAAATCGAGACGAAGATTAGTTCGATAGTATAAGGAAGTTGCTCGAATATTATGTCCGCAACCGGACGTTGGCTCAACACATCAAAACCAAGATTGCCTTGCAGCAGCCCTTCGAAGAAAATGACGATCTGCACGGCAAGCGGCTTATCCAGCCCCATCTCCCGATGAAGGTGCGCTATCATTTCAGGCGTGGCGCGGGGACCTAGCAGAGCAACGGCTGGGTCGCCAGGCACCGCATGGATCATCATGAACACAAGGGTCACCGCGATCACCGTAATGGCGACCGCGAGGAAAACGCGTTTCAGTAGATAGATCCACACAGTTCACGCTCAAGCTTAAGCCGGCTGGAAATCGATATATAATGGGGTTCCATCTGGGCGCATCGCCGCTTTCATTCGCGTCTTCCGATATAGGATTGGATTGGTCTCATTGGTCAGGAACCGAAATGCGCCAGAATCTTCCATCAAGTCCTGCATGTCCTCGTAAACCTTTGCCCGCTCGTTGGGATCGTTAATGGACAGTCCCTTAGCGTTTAGCTCGTCAAAGCGTTGGCTGCGGAAGCGTTGCCAGTTCCATATACCCACTTGATCTTGCACGAACCAAGTCACGTAGTCGTACGGATCCGGCAGTCCGGAGAAGGTCATAATAAAGAGCTGCACGTCCTTCCAGCTGTCTCCCTCAGACTCCACGCCGAGTGACCAGAATGTCCCGGGATCTCGGGCATTAACCACCAGAGAAATTCCGACTTGGGACAATTGTGCCTGCACCGTCTGAGCTATGGCTGAAGTCTGGCTGTCGTTTGTACAGTCGAGGCTCAATGTCAAACCATTTACCCCAGCCTTCTCGAGAAGCTCTTTGGCTTTTGAGAGATCACCTTCCGGCGGAACCAGAGTCTTTGCGCGATGCCCAACGATACCTGGAGGAATAATACCCGTGGCCGCAATTGACTGACCGTCATACGCGGTATCTAAAACCTGTGGTACATTGATCGCCCATTGGATCGCCCTGCGGACATTTATGTCCTTCAGTTTGGGATGATCCATGTTCATGCCGATCCATGTATAACGGGTCGATGCCCTTTCCGCGATCTCCGTGTTGGCGGGCGGATTGCTCTTGAACGCCGCGAGAGAGTCCAAACCGACTACGGTGAAATCGACGTCGCCCGCCTGATAAGCACGTTCCGCTGCCTTAGCGTCCGGAATAGGCAGGATACGGATTTCGTCGAAGCCCGGCTTGGGGCCTGACCAGTCCGGATTTCTCGTGAGAAGTGCGTACTGGTTGGGCTTCCAGTCAGCCAGCACGTAGGGACCTGAGAATGCTGGCGGCTTCACACCGAAATTACCGCCGTCCTTGGTGGCTTTCCTTACCGCAGCCTCAGAAACGATTTGGCCGACGGCATAAGGCAGCGGAACAAGCCAAACAGCCGCAAATGGCGCGTTGAACACGATAACACCACTGTAGTCGTCCTCCACCTCGACGTGATTTAACGAGCCCCATTGGGGCTTGATGGGTGAATTGAGCTTGATGACGCGCTCGAAAGAGAACTTAACATCCTTGGCCGTCAGCTCGCCGTAATCGCCACTAAATTTTATGCCTTTCTTGAGGCGAAATCGGATATGCGTGGGATCAACCTGCTCGATCTTGTCTGCAGCCTCTAACTCCCAGCCCCATTCGGTGCCGGGCTTATATCGCGTGAGCTTTGAATAGATACAGTTTGTTAGGTCTACTTCCGCCGCCTGCCCGAGGAAAGCGGGATCCAGCGTGACCAGGTCTCCACTGGAACGCACCTCGAGCACCTTGCCTTCGGCCGCCCAGATGACTTGAGACAAGGGCATGCCAGCAGAGATTATGCCACCGCTTAGCGCGGCTCCTGCCCTAAGAAAGGTGCGGCGGCTTACACTTTGCATCATGTCCTCCATGGCTGTTCCCCTTGCCGAGCGACTTGCCGAGGCGTCTTGCCGTGGCCGCGGCGCCCGCGTTCCTTGCTCGGGTGTGTTTCTCTTTGGAATATACTATGGGGCAGCCAAGCCGCAGGCGGAAAAGATACCGTCAGGCATAAATTCTGTTTATGTCATGAGCTCTCGGCCTAGTTGCCGACGCAGCACTCTTTCCTTCAGAAGTTGCGGAGATGGCGTGAACCTCACTGCTGGTTGGAACGCGTCAATACCTACTATCTCGTTGTAAAAAGCGACATTTGAACCCCGGCCGAGCGGGACCAGTACCGGTCAGTTTAAGTCCCGAGCGAACTCCTTGACGTCGTCTCGTTCAAGTAAAAGCTTGTCGCCTTCCTTCGCCACGATATGTGTCTCGATGCGCCATACGTCGCGCAGCGCGCGGACAGTGGCCGAGAGCGCAATATGCACGTTCCAGTTACCGCGGGCGTACGACTTTTCCCAGTTGGAGGTTCCGCGCGCCGAGCTCGGATCGTCGGGATGCATGGTAAGTGTGTCACTGTGCTTAGCCGAAATGACCATTCCGGTGTGCGGATGCACCACGGTCCCCGCGTCGCTCGCCATCCGGAAAGTTGTCTCGCCCGTGGCTTGGTTGGTGATTACCTCGCGACAGAAAGGTTTACCAGGCTTAATAGTCTCTGTTGCCATCGGCCGAGCACTCTCTGGCTTCAGAAACGGTACAAGTTTGGAGTCTACGGCATTCGCTTTGCGCACCGGCAAGATAAGCCTGCTGGCCGCACAATGTATTGATAGACTTGCCCTCTCTGGACTAGGAAAGACAATAGGCCAATGGCTGGTGGCGATGGCGAGCCTTATGCGTTGCCCTTTTTCAAAGCGTTGCCCGCAAGACCGCAGCTTCAGGCGTATTGCTTCAGCCTTACCGGGCGTCATTGGCTTCAAATCGAGGTCGTCGTGGCGATGGGTCAAATTCAGAATGCCATAGCTCACACGGGTGGCCGAGCCGTCCTTAAACACGAGCGAAAGCGTGGCCGATAGGATTGCCACTGCTTTGTCGGAAGAGAGGGTTACCTCAAGCTCGGGGAAGCCGAGAAGGTCTACCTCCTCCAGAAGAGGCTCGGTTTCGAATACCAAGGCGTTTCCGGCTTCCATGCGCTGGTCGATGGGCTGGTCCGGCACTGCGCCATACGCGCACCAAACACCGGATGATAGCCCCGAAGTGGACGGTGAACAGATCGTAAGAACAGCATCACTGCCATCTCCTTCGGCAAGAAGTCCCGGTGAGAGCGACAGCCGTCTTTCGACAATGCTCGCCGTCGGCCAGGAAGGCTCAGCGATCCAACGGCCTGGCCGCTCGTCGTAGATGGCGGCGGGGGGCAAAGGATCCTGAATCCACGCGCGCAACATCGGCTCGTCCTCAACGCCGGTGTGGATGGCTTTAAGATGCTGGTCCCACCAGCGCAAGCATTCCTGGAGAAAGCCGATGCGAGGCCCGGGCATGGCGATGTGAGGATACTTATGAGCCCAAGGGCCGATCAGGCCTTTGCGAGGTCCCGGCAGGTTCTCGAGCATGCGCAAGATGGCGTTGGGATAGGCGTCCGCCCAGCCACCCACCGCGTAGACAGGAATCTCGATGTTGGAATAGTCCTCGCAGATAGAACCATGCTTGTAGAAATCGTCCCGACGCTGGTGCGCGAACCAGTCTTGCAGCCAGATCCCGTTGCCGTTGAGCCGCTCTTCCCAAATCTCACGCCAGCGTTCTCCCACAAGAGCTGGATCGGGCGGGGTCATGGCAATCGCCCAAGCCGCTGCCCCCCACATCAAATTTTCGCACATAAGCGCGCCGCCGAAATAGTGACATTCATCCCGGTATCGATCGTCGGTCGAACACAGCGAGATTATCGCCTTGAGGGCTGGCGGACGGCGGGCAGCAACCTGAAGGCTGTTGAACCCGCCCCAGGAGATGCCAATCATACCGACACTGCCTGAGCACCATAATTGCTTCGCCAACCATTCGATCACGGCAAGACAGTCGTCCTGCTCTTGTTTGAGATATTCGCCCCTGCAGACCCCTTCGCTATCACCCGAACCGCGCATGTCCACGCGCACACCTGCATAGCCATGCCCGGCGAAGTATGGATGGGTGAGTTGGTCGCGCTCCACAGTCCCATCCCTCTTTCGATAGGGCAGGTATTCGAGGATGGCGGGGACCGGGTCCGCCTCGGCGTCCTCCGGCAACCAGAGGCGGGCAGCGAGCTTTACCCCGTCCGGCATCGGGATCCAGACATTCTCGATCTCGCGCACTTTGCGGGGGAAGTCGGTAACAACGCGGATGTCATCCATGGTCCAATCCTCATATGCGTTCGCGCTTGCCGAACTGCCCTTGAGGTTCAGCAAGAAGGCGGCGGGTAACCTGCTGGAACAAAAGCGGTGGCAGGGATACCCGTGTTCGTCGAAGGGGGACCGGCGACCAAGTTGCGAGCGCCGTCCTCGTCCTCACCTCGAATAGACGACGAGGCTGAAGAGTCGCAGACTGAAAAGCTCGCGACTGGCATAAAGCCGATTCATATCAAACGTTGCGCTCGCTAGCCTTAGTCCCGAGTGACAGGTTTCGCGCAGACTTAGGTCAACTTGGCTCTCGCATGGAGCGCGTCAAGGCTCGGCCCAACACCCGAGCGGCGGGATGTCATGGTGGCGTGAGACCGGTCGCCTCACCGAGCCTAGTTTGCCATCAACTTCCCATCAGCCTATCTGGGGCACCTCTCAGCCTTTAGTGATAGCCCGACAAATCTCGCAATGGAGATCCGTATTCCGCGGTTGCGCAGGATCGTCACGCATCGTCCGGCTATACGACTTTATTTGACTCCGGCCAGCCAGCGGATGTTCTTCCCGCAACCGCGACCGGCCGGCGGATGCAGGCGGATCAGCGGCGGTTAATGCGCCAAATAGCAGGCCATGGCCCGTTTTCCCCAACGAGATCTCTCTCTAAAACCCGAACGTCCAAGTTATCCTTCACGCCACGATTTTAAGCTCTTAGGTGGCTCCGCACCCGACGCACCTGCACCAACATTCCACTCCCCCAAATCGATACGCTTATATTGATTCTGAAGTGACATCTTACTGACGCGGCAGTTAGTCACTTCCAATGAATTATCCGTCGCTCACATACATGTATAGCCGCCATCAACGGACAGGATGGCTCCCGTGCAATAGCTTGATGCAGGGCTGGCAAGAAACAGCACCGCGGATGCAACTTCATGGGACTCGCCCATTCTTCCCAGCGGAGTCTGCTCTAACCATCGATCATACTGAAATGAGCTTTCATTCCTCGGGGAAATTGTCATCTCTGTTGTAACATATCCTGGAGCTACCGCATTTACTCGCACATTATGCTTTGCCCAGGCACAGGCCAGCGACTTCGTCATCATGTGAATGGCGCCCTTACTGGTAATATAGGCGGTGTTGTTCTGTGGCTGCGTCACTATCATGCCGCACATGGATCCGATGTTCACGATGTTGCCCCAGCGACGGGCGATCATGTGCCGGCCAAAGGCCCTCGCACACCAAAATGCAGCATCCGAATTGACCCGCATCGTTGCCAGCCAGTCCGCGTCGGAAGTGTCGAGGGCCTCGGTTATCCGGGCTATACCGGCATTGTTAATAAGGACGTCGATCGGCTGTTCGGCATTCAGTTCGTCGGCGAGCGCCGTAACCGCATCCGGCTTTGCCACATCGATGCCGCGATGACTTGCCGCGATACCGCATGATGCGAGTTTGGCCGCAGCGGCAGCAGCGCTATTCGCGTCCAAGTCCGCGATGACAATTGACGCGCCCGCTTGGCCGAGAGCGTGAGCGATTTCAAGCCCGATACCGCGCCCCCCTCCGGTTACAATTGCACGCTTGCCGGACAGGTCGAATTTCTTCAGATAATCCATGCTGCCTTTGATCCAAGTTTGTATGTTGGCCTCGCCCCAATAAATTGACCGGGATCATGATCCCGATACGGGTGGCGCCCGTTGTTGCTTTTGCGGGTCTGTGCCACTCTGCCGGCTATCATCACTAAAACGGCCCCGCGACACGGATACGGAATGACATTGTCCAGCACCGTCCGACAGGGATCAACATTCTGCCGCAGAAACAACCCGTATAGGCAGCCTGGCCAATTGGCTTGCAATGATAGGCGCCAGCAATTGTCCTGAGAATGCGCAAAAGGATTCGCTGGCCGTAAACCCAGCTTATGTCCAGCCGCTCATGCGCAAGATCGCGAATACGCTACCTTCGCCGGCCATAACGCAAGCGTCTAGTTGCCAAACTTGGACCTCATGCTCAGGCGACCATGCTCATAGGATTTTCAATATAGCTCTTAAATATCTGCAGCAACTTTGCTCCGAGCACGCCGTCCACACAGCGATGGTCGATGGAAAGGGTAACACTCATCACCGTTGCGATGGCCATTGAACCGCTCTTGACGACTACATGCTGTCTGCCCGCACCGACTGCCAGAATCGTAGCGTGGGGGGGATTGATCACGGCAGCGAACTCTTTGACCCCCATCATGCCCATGTTCGAGATCGATGTCGTGCCGCCTTCATATTCTTCAGGCTTTAGCTTGCGATCTCTCGCGCGTTTGCCGAGGTCCTTCATCTCGGCGGAAATGACTTGAAGTGTTTTCTGTTCAGCCTTGCGTATGATCGGCGTGATCAGACCGCCTGCGATCGAGACAGCTACCCCTATGTCGACGTGCTGGTGTTTAAGAATAGCGCCCTCGGTCCAGGAGACATTCGCGTCCGGAACGTCACGCAGCGCAAGCGCCAAGGCCCTTATCACCATGTCATTGACGGACAACTTGTAGACCGGCAGTCCGTCCGCGGCCCTAGGCGCCGCACCGTTGAGTCGGGAGCGCAGTCCTAGAAGCTGATCGATCTCGCAATCCACTGCGACATAGAAATGCGGAATGGTTTGCTTCGAGGTCAGCAGACGACGTGCAATCGTCCTTCGCATCCCGTCGTTAGGTATGCGTTCATATGATCCGCCCTCAAACAGCTTAAGAACAGCGTCGTCCTTGGCACCTTTGCTTCCAGACGACGCTGCAGGAGCAGGGCCTCCAGGCGCGTCGGACCGTTGTCCAGGGGCTGCGGCAACCGAACCAGCTTCAGTCTTTATGGCAAGAACGGCGACCAGGTCCCTGACTTTTAGACCGTTAGCGCCTTCCGGAACGACAATCCTTTCCAGAGTACCGCCGGCAGCGGCCTTGATCTCTCCTGTATCGCTACCGCTTGATACTTGAGCCAAAACATCTCCGGCCTTTATGTCGTCCCCCTCGTTGAACATCCATTTTACAATGGTGGCTGCTCCCATATCGGAAACGAAGGCCGGCATTCTGACGTTGATAGGCATCGGCTCTACTGTGGCTTTTGAGGTATCTAGCGGGCTAGCGGTTTGCGGGTTCGGGCTGCTCTGCTTGGGGTACGAAGCGGAAAAATCTTCGAGCTGAACGGATGTTGGGGCTAAGAAGGCTCAAATGCTCACAGCAACAGTCCTCCGTCGATCGCGATCTCCGCCCCGGTAATGTAGCGGCTCTCGTTCGAGAGCAGGAAGAGAACGAGGTCGGCCACCTCGTCGACCGTCCCGGCCCGCTTGAGCGGAATGAGCGCGTACTGGCGCTCTCTGTCGGACGGATCCTCGGCGAGCAGCATGTCGGTTTCCACCCACCCGGGGTGGATAGAATTGACGCGGATTCCTGCTGGCGCAAGCTCTAGGGCCGCGCATTTTGTCATGCCTCGAAGGGCCCATTTCGTCGCGGAGTAGGCCATACAAGTTCGACTTCCGCGCATCCCGGCGACAGACGAGATGTTTACTATTGCGCCACCGCCGGATGCCTCGATCAGAGGTGAGACTTCCCGCATACCGAGGAAGCAACCCAACTGATTCACACGGAAGTGCTTTTCGAAGAGCGCGACGCTCGAATCCCTCATTGGCACGGGTTCATAAATCGCCGCGTTGTTGACCAGACCATGAAGTCCCGTCCCCTCCCCCTCCAGACAGCGGATCAGGCTTCGCCAGTCTTGCTCGCTAGTGACGTCGAGATGCACGTATGACGCTTTTTCACCAATAGTCGCTGCAAGTTGTTCGCCCTGCTCGTCTAGGAGGTCGCCGATGACAACCCGCCCTCCCTCCGTTGCGATTTGGACGGCTTCCGCCGCACCTTGACCTCGAGCTCCACCAGTAATCAAAACCGTCTTGCCTTCGAAGCGTTTGTCCCGCGTCATGGTAGTCCTACAGCAACGAGCAGTTGACTCCGAATACTAACCAATGGGTATGCAGACGTAAGCAGCCAGGAGTGGCACTTAAATCGCCGGAGGTTCTGAAGTTTAGTCAGATAAGTAACGAACCGTGATTCTTTTCTACTGCCCGGTGTTGATGCGACAGATGACGATTCCGACTTCCGTCGCTGACCCTTCATCAACAAGGATTTCGGCAACCACGCCTGCGGTCTCCGCCTCTATCTCAATGTTAGTTTTTTCCGACTCCACTTCGGCTAGAATCTGACCCGGAACGACCGAGGTGCCGACCGAAACATACCACTTCGTAAGATCAACCTCGACCGTCGATGCACCCATCTTCGGGATACGAACTTCAAACATGAGCATAGCTCCTTACGGCTAAGATCGCGTCTTCCAGTTGCTGCGGCTTCGGCAGAACAGCAGCTTCGAGCGCAAGATTGAACGGCATAGGAACGTCAGCTCGCGTGACACGCTTGATCGGGGCCTTGAGAGATGAAAACGCCAGCTCCCCTATTATTGCGCTCAATTCGGCGGCGAACCCACAAGTACGGTTCGTGTCGTCGTAGATTACGACGCGGCCAGTTTTCTTGACGGACTTCAACAGCCCTTCCCTGTCAAGCGGCAAGAGAGACCGAGGATCCCACACTTCGACGCTGATGTTTTTCTCCTGGGCGAGGCGCTCAGCGACAGCTAGAGCCTCGGGCACTAAATGCCCGATAGCAATGACTGTGACATCGGATCCTTCACGCTTAACGTCACCGCAACCGAAAGGGACGGCATAGATTTCCTCCGGCACCGGACCCTTTTGCGGAAGCGACATGGCTGATGCTATGAAAACGACGGGGTCGTCTTCGCGGATCGCCTGGATCATGAGGCCCTTGGCGTCGTAGGCATTCGAAGGGCAAACAACCTTGAAGCCAGCGTGTAGGAGGTACGGATAGGGATTGTCTGAGTGCTGGCCCGCGTTTCCACCCCGCGATCCAGACACCATAAGCGTGTAAGTGATTGGAAGATTTGCTTGACCTCCTAACATCAATCGCATCTTCGCCGCTTGATTGACTAGCTGGTCGAATGCGACGTAAATCAGTGAGGGAACTTGAAACTGAACGATTGGGCGCAAACCGGCCAAAGCCGCCCCCGTAGCGAAGCCGGTGAACGCTGCCTCGGAAATGGGTGTGTCGAGTACGCGGAGATCGCCGAAAGCGCCATGGAGGCCTTTCGTCTCACCGCGAATTCCACCTCGAATGTCCTCCCCGATAATCATGACACTCTCATCTGCCCCCATGGCCTGATGGTAGGCTTCGTTCATGGCCTGAAGAAATCTCAGCTGTCTCACGGCTCTACTCCCCATGCCGGAGTGTTCGGATACGGCACGGCATACATGCAATCGAGAGCCTCGGCCGGGTTCGGCGGGGGGCTGCTCCTAGCGAACTCGACGCCCCGATCGATCTCAATGTTGACCTCGGCATCGATAGCTTCAATGTCTTCTTGAGCGCACAAGCCACTTTCCATCATACGCGCCGCCCAGATCTTGATAGGGTCCCGCAACTTCCAGCGATCGACTTCCTCTTGAGATCGATAGTTCATCTTCATGTGACGCTCGCCTGTATAATGCCCAAAGTAGCGATAGGTTTGACACTCAATGAACGTTGGGCCTTTGCCGGTCCGAGCGCGTTCCGTAGCAGTGAGAGCAGCGTGATAAACGGCCTCGACGTCCATGCCATCGACGCACACACCAGGCATTCCGTAGGATTGGGCGCGAACGTAAGGGTCTAGGATCGTGACTTCTTTGAGAGGCGTCGAGATCGCGTACTGATTGTTCTCGCAGACGAAAATGACAGGAAGATCCCAAATCGCCGCGAGGTTCATCGCCTCGTGGAGGACCCCTTGGTTGATTGCTCCGTCGCCGAAGAATGAAACAGCAACGCGGTTTTCGCGAGCAGCTTTGAATTTGTGAGCCGCACCACAGGCTATAGGGGCTCCAGCGCCGACGATACCATTCGCCCCAAATATTCCAATCCCGACGTCAGCAATGTGCATGGATCCGCCGCGACCCTTATTGTATCCGCCCGTTCGCGCGAGCAGCTCAGCAAACATTCTGCCAACGTCGCCGCCCTTCGCCAGTGTGTGGCCATGCCCTCGATGGGTACTTGTGACGATGTCTGAAGTCGTGAGTGCGCCGCAAATACCAACCGCAACCGCCTCTTGCCCGCTGTACTCGTGACATACGCCGGCGATCTCGTTGTCATCGACTAGGGTGACGACCCGGTTCTCAAACTGCCTGATACGCGCCATGTCGTAATACAAGCTTCTCGCGAATTGAGCAGGCATAATGTTAGACGTCGACGCCTCTATTTTGTGTTCCAAGTTGATCTACTCCGGTCAAACCCGTTGTCGATGTGGCTACTCGATACCTATCGCCGACCAAGATTGTCGCGGCACGCAAGCCCAGAATAACTCTTTTCGAATAAACCATATTCCGGGCGTCTCGTAGACTGAAAGGATGGCGTCGGGTATAGACCTGATTGATATCAAGCCTCACAATCTTCACCCGAGGTAATCGCTTCTCGCCGTGGACCGGTGGCCGCGCATGAAGTACGAGAACGCGGCCAGCGAACTCAACGTGACGCGTTAAGATCCGCACATGACAGAACCTGAAAGGCAACTGTAGCAGTGCCGCGAACCGGGTTCCTCCCTATGCAGCAGCGGCGTGAACTGACCGCCCAGTTCTGTCCACCCAACTTTTACTGCCCGGATCGGCTGACGCGCCGGCGGTTGGCTTCGCGATAGGCCTGCTTAAAAGGCTTCCAATTGAGAGGCCGTCTCTCTCAAAGGGAGCTGTAGAGAGGATTTAACGTTTTCCAGTGTGTAAGCAAATGCAGTGGGCCTATCGAAGCGCCAATCCTTGTTGGCATACCCTCCAGAGCCCTCTTTAGGTTGTCCGCGGTGATCACCGAGCCTGCGTAAAGCCAGTTGGCCAAGTCAAGCATGGCGTCATATGCATCAGTTCAGTCGCGGTGCCGCAGGCATCCTTGAAAATCCTGATGCGGTAGTCGCGCGAAATCGCGTCTCACACTGTCGTTTCCAAACAAACCTCGCTTAAGCTCCGAACATTATAAGATGGTCCGCATTCAATCGGCGCAGCAAAATCTCCAAATTCGTGTTGTAGAACGCGCTGGGACGCTGCTTTCGTACAAGGCTAGCTTCCGGTTTCAGGTCCACGATGAATCTCGGCAGCCTGCCCGACGCTATGTGATGGGCGTCCGCCGTTCAAAGCCTCGTGACGTAGCGCGTCTACTCCTCTTGGATCATACCAATTCTGTGTATAGACAATAGGCAGCCCCGCTGCACGGCATGCATCGGAGAGCTGTCTTGGCACTCCGCAGCAGCTCTTCTCGATTGTAGATCGACCATGCCCCATCCGCTTCGATGCAGTCATGTAAATCCACCGCAATGACTACAGTGCGCTTGAACTGATCGGGCAACGTCATGTCGAGAACCTTTCCCCTTGTTCATAATTTACCCAAGGACATCTTCAAACAGCCGCGAGTCGTGATAGAAACGCTCCGAGGTCGATCGTGCCGATGCATGGGCGCACCTTCAATTGTCCGTCCAAACGGCTATTTGCCAATGAGGGCACGGAATGCGCAAGCAACCACGCCGCAATCGCGATTTGAATGCCACTTCCTGGTCAGATGGTTCAATTCTCAGGCCTGTTCGAAGAACTCTACTGCAATCAGCCGCTCTTTATTCCAGACGCTAGTGCTTTGACAGGCGAAAGATTGCTGCCCGACATAGACCATCTTCATGACAAGCTTAAAGCCGCTCGTAGGAGCATTCAATTTTTGCGCTGACACGATGCCCGCAGCGAGGGATCGCGAAAGTCCATCCCATACGCGCCTGGAAAGGGGGAGCCTAACGACCGTACGCGGCCGGCCCGGGCAGCATTAGTCCGAACGGCACGAGAGGAATAGCGGAACGACGTCCACAGGTTCTGCAGTCCTAGAGCAGTTCGCATTTAGGTTGACTTATAGCCTGCGCTTTCCATGTAGTTGTTGCATTCGTTTGGGCTGACCTGGGGTGTGGGCGATGGCGTTGTGATCGTTTGGCGGCACGGTCGGATGCAGTGCTTGAGCTTAGCAAACAGCTTCTCGATTGGATTGAGATCTGGACTGTAGGGCGGCAGGAAGAAGAGCCGCGCCCCAGCAGCTCTGACGATATCGCGGACGGCTTGGCCTTTGTGGGAACCGAGATTGTCGAGAATGACGATGTCCCCCGGCTTCAGGGCTTTGATGAGCTCGGTTGCGACATAGGCACGGAGGGCCTGCGCATTGATAGGGCCGTCAATGACCCAAGGCGCCTCCAACCCGATCATGGCGTAGCGCGGCGATGAAGGTCATGGTCTTCCAATGGCCATATGGTGCGTGGGCCATCAGCCGCTTGCCGCGCACACCCCAGCCGCGCAATGGCGCCATGTTTGTCTTGACCCATGGTTCATCCAGGAAGACCAAGCGCGTAGGGTCAATGCGGGTCTGGTAGCGCATCCATTGCGCTCGCCGGCGCATCAGCTTGGGCTTGAACTGCTCGGCCGGCAGAATGGGTTTTTTAAAACTCTTGCCCTCGCGATGCAGGAAGTGACCGACGCTCGCAGGGTGGATGATGAGACCACGTTCAGCCAGTGCCGCCGTCAACTGATGAAGCGTCACGTTGGCATCTCGCTCGACCTAGCCCAGGACGAAAGCACGATGCTCCCATCGATCAGATAGGGCCGGTGACCGCCCATCTTGCCAGGTGCCGCACTGCCAAGGCGACGCTTGCGCGCCGCCCACTTGATCACGCTCGACACCGCCACCCTCAGAGCCGCAGCTACCTCACGGCTCGTCTCGCCCTCTTCAAGTCGGGCCAGTGCTCGCTCCCGAAGATCCATCGAATAAGCCTTCGTCAGTCCCGACCTCCAACGGTCAGAACATCAAATCTGATTTGCTCATCCTTGGGAATCCCGAATCAGATAAAACGCGAACTGCTCTAGTGGTGTGATGGGATCGCAAAAAGCTTTCGCCCGAGGGACTTGGACATAAAGTGGGTTTAAGACTAGCGAAACCTTTTGCGCATTCTCAAGGCTATTGCCCGCGCCTATCATCAGCAAGATACAAATCCGGCACGCCTTCTTAGACGGCGGGGCCACGAGTGTTTTAATGCGGGACGCCGGTCGTTCCGCTATCGCGGGCGAGGCTCTGAATGGACACTGACGTTCCCGCAAACCGACGCCGCGGAGGCCGGTCTTCGGTGGTTGCGGCACGGGAGGCTGAAAGAAGGCCGCGTGTCTCGACTATCAAGTACGGAATTCGACCTGTGGAGGCCGTCAACGCCGAACAGCTTGAGCGCATTCATCAGGCTTCGCTGGCGATCCTACGCGAGATCGGGATCGAATTCAGAGATGAGACAGCGATCAGGCAGTGGAAAGAGGCGGGGGCGGATGTCCGTGAACACCGCGTTCGCCTCGAGGCCGACATGGTCATGGATCTCATCTCCAAGGCCCCTTCCCGTTTTGAAATGACGTCTCGCGATCCGTCACAGCGTTTCGAGATCGCGCCAGATACAATGACTTTCGGCGTCATGCAGGGTGCGCCAAACATCCGCGATCTTCAGGGCGTGCGGCGCGCATCCACGATCGAGGATCTCCGGAACATGAACCGGCTGACCCAGATGCTGCCCGGTTTCCATATCGCGGGCGGGTTCACCTGCGAGCCGACCGACATCGCCGTGCCATGGCGCCATCTGCACATCAATCATTCGAGCCTGGTGGAAACCAACATGCCTTTCTTCGGTCTGACGACCGGAAAGCAACGTGCCGACGACTCGATCGCGATGGGCCAGATCGTGCATGGCAAGGCATTCATGGATCAGAACGCGGTGATGATCGGTCACGTGTCGGGCAACTCGCCGCTTGTCTGGGATTCGACCATGCTGGAAGGGCTTCGCGCCTTCGCCGACGCGAACCAGGTCGTGCTGCTGTCTCCATTCGTGCTCGGCGCCGCCAACACTCCCGCCGACATCCCCGCCACGATCGCCCAGTTGAATGCGGAGGCGCTCGCCGCGCTGGCCTATACTCAGCTTGCCGCGCCAGGCGCCAAGATGATCTACGGTCAATATTCCGTCTCGGTGTCGATGCGCAGCGGCGCCCCCATGTCCGGCATGCCGGAAGTTACTCTGATCAACGCCGTCATCGGACAACTGGCAAGGCGCTATAACGTGCCGTGGCGAACCACTGCGTCTCAATCCTCCGCCAAAACCTTCGATGCCCAGTCCGGTTATGAATCAGCCATCGCCTACATGTCCGGCGCCAGCGCCTGCTCCAACCTTATGATGCATGCCGGCGGCTGGGATGAAGCCGGTCTGGTGTGCTGCATGGCGAAGTTCATCGCCGATGCTGAACAGAACCTGCTCATCGAGAAATACGCGCGGGGCATATCATTCGAATATTTCGAGGATGCGCTCGAAGCCGTCCGCCGCATCGGACCCGGCGGCCACTATCTCGGAGATTCCTTCACGCTCAAGCGCTTCAAGGACGCGTTCATCGCGCCGGAGATCCTCGACTACCTAAGCTACGAGCAGTGGAAGGTCAAAGGTTCCAAGGACATGGCACAGCGCTGCAGGGAGAAGGCGACAGCAATCATCGCGAGCTACGAGCAGCCGCCGATGGACCCTGCCGTCCGCGAGGAACTCGATGCGTTTGTGGCGAAACGCCAGGAGGATATTTCCCCGAGCCTCGCCTAAGTCCAGCCAGGCGCCCATGAATAAATGGACCGGGAACAATAAAATTAGGGAGAAGAAACATGGCGTTTTTCAGAAGCAATGGGGATCGCGTTCCAGCTTCCATCGATAAGATGGCGAGCGAGGTCAAAGCAGGCACGATGGACCGGCGTGAGTTCCTTGCGCTTGCAAGTACATTCGGCGCCTCGGGTGCGATGGCCTATAGCCTGATCGGCGTGGCATTTCCCCAATCGGTGCGCGCCGCTGAACAGAAGAAGGGCGGAATTCTGCGCGTCTCAATGCCCGTCAAGGCGCAGAAAGACCCGCGTACCTATGACTGGGTGGAACTTGCCAACATCTCTCGTTGCTGGCTGGAGCCGCTCGTCCGTTACACACATGAGTTCACGTTCGAACCTGTTCTGCTGGAAAGCTGGGAGATCAATGAGGACGCGACGGAGTATGTCTTCCACGTCCGGAAGAGCGTCACCTGGAACAACGGCGATACATTCGACGCCGATGACGTAATCTTCAACATAACCCGGTGGTGCGAGAAGGGCGTCTCGGGCAACTCGATGGCCGCTCGTGTCGGGGGGCTTATCGATGCCAAGAACGGCAAGGCGAGAGATGGAGCGATCGTCAAGGTCGATGATTATACCGTCAAACTCGAGCTAAGCGACCCCGACATCGCCATAATCGCGAATTTCACCGACTATCCCGGGCTGATCGTCCACCCCAGTTTCGATGCCGGCGGCGCCGACCCAGTCACGAAGCCGATTGGGACGGGTCCATTTGAACTGGTATCCTACTTGGTCGGCAGCAAGGCTGAAGTCAAACGCCGGCAGGATGGCAAGTGGTGGGGCGGCGAGGCGTTGCTCGATGGCGTGCAGTTCGTCGATTATGGGACCGACTTCCAGGCGACGGTGGCTGCTTTCGAGTCCGGGGAGGTCGATCTCAATCTGGAGACTCCGGCTGACTTCATCGACATTCTGGACAAGATGGACCTGGTAAAATCGGAAGTCGCAACGGCAACGACGCTCGTGTGCCGCACCAACACCGCCCACAAACCATATGACGACAAGAAGGTCCGAAACGCGCTGCAGATGGCGGTCGATAACAACGCTGTCCTTCAACTCGGCTATGCAGGGCGGGGAACGGTCGGCGAAAACCATCACGTCAGCCCAATTCATCCGGAATATTATGCTCTGCCCAAAAAGAGCCGGAACGTAGAGGGCGCGAGGAAACTCATTGCTCAATCCGGACATACAGACTTCGAGCATGAGTTGATCTCGATCGACGAGGATTGGCAGAAAAACACCGGGGACGCCATCGCGGCCCAGCTGCGCGAGGCCGGTTTCAAGGTCAAACGTACTGTGCTTCCGGGTTCGACATTCTGGAATGACTGGTCAAAGTACCCATATTCGCTGACCGTCTGGTACATGCGCCCCCTCGGCGTTCAGGTTCTTGCATTGGCCTATCGCACTGGCGAAGCCTGGAATGAGACCGCTTATTCAAACCCCGAGTTTGACGCCAAGCTCAAGAAGGCCTTCTCCGTGAGTGACGCTGCCGAGCGCAAAGAGTTTATGAAGAACATCGAGGACGTGTTGCAGGACTCCGGAGTGATCATCCAGCCGTTCTGGCAAAGCCTCTTCGGTCACATGAACAAAAAGGTCCAGAACTACGTAATTCACCCGACGTTTCAAATGGATCTGCAGAACGTCTGGCTCGCCGCCTGAAGGCTCCAGTCGAGCACGCCGACTGGAGGGCAGGCCTGGTCCGGAGCGTGGTGTCCAGATGGACGTCGTCGGGTGAACAGGACGGTGAAGTCTGGACGATGGCACCATGAAGCAGGGAGAACTGCGCATCTGTCGGTAACGGTGCGACCTGCTCAGGAATAGAAGAGTAGCTCTACCTGCCGTAGGGCCTTGCGGAATCCGGAGCACCTATTGCACACAACTAACTTTAGCGCGACGCCGCGATATTCCCCTGGACCCTGGTGGCGTAGCAAGTTTTCGAGCGAGAAAGCTTCTGGAGAACAGCAACATGGGTAAGTGCGGAATACTAGATCCTTTTGAGTGCGGGGTAATCCCTCTCGCTGATTGGATGACTATCGGGCTGCGCTGGGTTGTTGATCACTACAGGCCGTTCTTTCAATCGGTCAAGGCGCCCTTCGACCTTCTACTGCAGTGGTTCGGCATAGCGCTCCATTCGGTTCCTCCGGTCGTGATGATCATCGTTGCGGGCCTGGCGGCTTGGCAGTTCGGCGGACGGAAGGTCGCCGGGGTTATCGTCGGCGCTCTCATCTTTATGGGTCTCATCGGCGTCTGGCAGGACGCCATGACGACGCTTTCAATTGTGCTGACTTCGCTCGTCGTAGCGGTGATGCTTGGCATTCCGCTCGGTATCTGGGCGGCGCGGAGCGAGCGAGTATTTGTGGTGATGCGTCCGATCCTTGACGGGATGCAGACCATTCCAGCGTTCGTCTACCTGGTTCCCATTGTGATGCTCTTCGGTATCGGCAACGTGCCGGGCGTGATCGTTACGGTAATTTTTGCGGTTGCGCCGCTGATCCGCCTTACGAACCTCGGCATACGGCAGGTACCGGAAGAGGTGATCGAAGCCATGCGCGCCTTCGGCGCTACGGAGCGTCAGCTTCTGTGGAAGGCTCAGCTGCCGCTTGCGCTACCCACCGTCATGGCCGGCATCAACCAGACGCTGATGATGTCGCTATCGATGGTGGTCATCGGTTCGATGATCGCTGTTGGTGGACTGGGCCAGACGGTGCTGCGCGGCATAGGCCGTCTTGATGTGGGTTTGGCGACAGTCGGGGGCCTGGGCATCGTCGCGCTGGCCATCGTGCTGGATCGCTTCACGCATTCGCTGTCGACACAGAAGCGAAGGCCGGGCGAGCTCTGGCATCAAGGTCCGGTGGGACTTTTCAGGGCCGTCACCTTAACAACTAGTCACAGAAGCTGAGCAATTTGCTCACACAGGGAGGAAACGATGAAGATAAAATGTGTGGCGCTGGCCATGGCCGTGATGGCTGGCTATGCGGTGCCGGCAATGGCAGATCAGGTCATGCCGGCCTGGAGCGGAGCGACAGAAGAGCTGTTCCAGACATTTGTCGTGGATGAGGGTCTCAAGGAGCTCGGCTATAACATAGCTGACCTGACCCAGGTTCAAGTTCAGCTGGCGCATACCGCTGTAGCTAACGGCGATCTCACCTTTTATGCGGTGCACTGGGTTCCGCTTCACGACACTTTCTGGAAAGCATCAGGCGGCGATGAAAAGCTGATGAGCGTCGGCACCCTAATCAAGAACAGCCTGCAGGGCTATCTGATCGATAAGAAAACGGCCGACGCCACTGGCATCAAGTATCTTGAGGACCTCAAGGATCCCGAGAAGGCCAAGCTTTTCGACATCGACGGGAATGGAAAGGCAGACCTCTACGGTTGCGAACCGGGGTGGGGCTGCGAACGCGTGATCGAGCATCAGCTCGACGCCTATGGCCTGCGTGATACCGTCGAGGAAAAGCAAGGCGGCTATTTCGCCATCATTCCTGACGCGATCGAACGCATCAAGGCTGGCAAGCCGACACTGTACTACACTTGGACGCCGCTGTGGGTATCTGCCATTCTCCGCCCAGGCAAGGAGGTTGTCTGGCTCAACGTCAAGAACACCTCTCTTCCTGACGCGGAGACCGGCAACACAGTTGTTGAAGGCCTCGGGAATCTTGGCTTCGCCGTGAACGACCAGAAGATCATCGCCAATACGACTTGGCTGAAAGCCAACCCGAAAGCCAAGAAATTCTTTGAGCTCGTGCAGATCCCGATTGCGGACGTCAACGCGGAAAATCAAAAGGTTGCCAATGGTGAAAAGAGCAACGAGCAGATCATGAAACACGCAACCGACTGGATCGCCGCTCACCACGCTGATTGGGAAAAGTGGATCGCTGAAGCCAAGGCCGCCAAGTGAGGCTCTGAGGTTTAAATCGGCCGGCGGCATCCGCCGGCCGATTACGGTCTGAAGATAGGCACAACACACTATCGAGAGTTCCGCACATGACTATACCCGCCATCGTCTGTTCCGGCTTGTGGAAAATTTTCGGGACGCGCAAAGGGAAAGCCCTCGCGGCGGCCCGCGATCGCGGGTTCAGCAAGAGGCAAGTCCTTGAAGAATTCGATTGCGTTCTGGGTGTGGCCGATGTGTCCTTCTCGGTCGAGCCCGGCGAGATCTTTTGCATCATGGGGCTGTCCGGCTCAGGGAAATCGACGCTTGTCCGCCATCTCAATCGGCTGATCGAACCAACCGCAGGCGAGGTTCGGATCGGCGGAAATGCCATCAACAAACTTTCGCCGTCTGAACTCCGGACCCTTCGCTCAGAGACGGTCGGCATGGTCTTCCAGCACATGGCGCTGCTGCCGCACCGCACCGTCTACGACAATGTTTCCCTCAGTCTCGAACTCCGAGGCAAATCACGCAAGGAGTGCCGCCGCGTGGCGGAAGAAAACCTCAAGCTCGTTGACTTGAGCGGTTGGGGCGAGCGTTACCCGGACGAGCTCTCGGGCGGGATGAAGCAGCGGGTGGGGCTTGCCCGTGCCATGGCGGCAGACCCGCAGATCCTGTTACTGGACGAGCCGTTCTCAGCGCTCGACCCGTTGATCCGCCGCCAACTCCAACAGCAGTTCCTAGACCTCGCGAAGGTCGTCCAGAAAACAACGGTGTTTATCACACACGACCTCGACGAAGCCATTCGCCTGGGCGATCGTATTGCGATCATGAAGGATGGTAAGTTCGTTCAAGTGGGAACGCCGGAAGACATCGTAACCGCGCCCAAGGACCGCTATGTCGCTGATTTCGTCTCAGGCATTTCGCTGCTCAATCTCGTCACTGCCAGGAAGATCATGCAGCCGCGGGACAGCATAGCGACGCTTTCTGAAAAGAAATTCCAAGCGCTCCCCCGCGTGCAAACCACTGACAAGCTCTCCGCTGTGATCAGCACCGCTGCGGATGGCGGCGATCTGATCGCAGTCTATGACGGCAGCGAGCCGGCGGGCGTCGTCACCCGGCGCGCCCTGTTTTCAGGAATTCAAGGCGTGATATCGAGCCCCAAGGCCGTGAGTGGTTTGAAATCGGGAAAAATTTGCCAGTACGGGGGCAGCTCTGCCCCCTCAATCCGCCCAACAAGCTCTGGAAGATCAATCGATATGGACACAGCTGCGCTCTCTGCTCACAGCGACGAAGGCAAGAAATGAGCGAACCGACCTTGTCCCGTGCTTAGTAGAAGTGCTCGCGCAGTGCCCCGGCGCCCTGCATGCTGAACAGTCTGAAACTACTTTCGTGAAGGACCCCGCCGTCGCCCTTTCGCGGCGATGACTTACGTTCCGCCCGGGCGATCCACGCGCGGTGGACGCAACGGGCTTTAAATCCGCACGCCCATTTTACCACCGCCGATCTGACACATTTAAATTGGTCCTATTGAAGACTTGCCACCCACCCACGGCTGTGGTCGATCGTAGGGACCGGTACTGAGGACGTCTGCCTACAAGGCCTTGAGCCGCTCCACCGCGGTTAGGGCTGATATCTCTCGGGCCTTGGCCAGCATCACTACTTTCAAGGTCTCCCAACAAGAGACGGCATTGGGGATACGGACACCTAGACGCTTGACGTATAATTGCTCGCGTTACGTATCGAAGCTGCATCCCTTGCGAAGACGCGTTGCGCAGCTATCCACTCATTCCTATAGGTGTTTGTAACTCAGGCCCGCACTTTTTCAGCCTTCGGATCGTACATCGGCTTCAACGATGCTTCCGCCGCGAAGCGTTCGCCGGCGATTTCGATCTCGTAGGATGAAGCCAGCACATCGGCCTCGCTCTCGCCCCGGCATGGCACATAACCCAGCCCTACCGCGCCGCCGAGGTGATGGCCGTAATTGCCTGATGTGATCGGACCGACGATCTTGCCGTCGCGCAGGATCGCCTCGTTATGGAAGAGCAGGGGCTCTGGATCCTTAAGCCGGAACTGGACGAGCCGGCGTGACAGGCCGGCTTCCTTTTTGCGCAGCACGGCATCGCGGCCGATGAAGTCGCCCTTGGCGGTCTTCACCGCGAAGCCGAGGCCGGCCTCCAGCACATTGTCCTCGTCGGTGATGTCGTGGCCGAAATGCCGGAAAGCCTTTTCGATGCGGCAGGAATCCAGCGTGTGCAGGCCGCAGAGTTTCAGGCCGACATCGGCACCGGCCTCGTCGATCGCTTCGAAAACGTGTGCTGCCTGGTCGGTCGAGACATAGAGTTCCCAGCCGAGCTCGCCGACATAGGTGACGCGGTGGGCGCGGGCCAGGCCCATGCCGATCTCGATCTCCTGGAATGTGCCGAACGGATTTTTCTCATTGGAGAAATCGTTCGGGCTGACCTTCTGGATCAGCTTTCGCGCATCCGGACCCATGAGACAGAGCACGCTTTCGGCCGCCGTTACGTCGGTGACGACAACGAACTGCCCGCCGACATGGCGGCGCAGCCAGGCGAGGTCACGCTGCAGCGTGGCGCCTGGGACGACGAGGAAGAACGCCGTCTCCGACAGGCGCGAGACCGTCAGGTCGCTCTCGATGCCGCCGCGTTGGTTGAGCATCTGGGTGTAGACGATCTTGCCCGGCGCGACGTCCATGTCGTTGGCGCAGAGCTTCTGGAGGAAGGCACAGGCGTCGCGGCCTTCGACACGGATCTTGCCGAACGAGGTCATGTCGAACAGGCCGACCTTGTTTCGGACCGCGAGGTGTTCCTCGCGCTGGTTGTCGAACCAGTTCTGCCGCTTCCAGGAATAGCGGTATTCGCGCTCCTGGCCCTCGCGTGCGAACCAGTTGGCGCGCTCCCAGCCGGCGACTTCGCCGAACACCGCGCCGCGCGCCTTCAGATGCTCATGCAGGGGCGAGCGGCGGACATTCCTCGAGGTCGCCATCTGCCGATAGGGGAAATGGTCGGCATAGAGCAGGCCGAGCGTCTCGGAGACGCGCTCCTTGAGATAGCGTCGGTTCTTCTGGAATGGCTGGGCGCGGCGGATGTCGACCTCCCACAGGTCGAAGGGCGCTTCGCCGTCATTGATCCACTGCGCCAGCGCCATGCCGGCGCCGCCGGAGGAGACGATGCCGATCGAATTGTAGCCGGTCGCCATCCAGTAGCCGGACAGCTCCGGCGCCTCACCGAGATAGTAGCGGTCATCGGGCGTAAAACTCTCCGGACCGTTGAAGAAGGTGTGGATGCCGGCGGTCGCCAGCATCGGCATGCGGTTGACGCCCATTTCGAGGATCGGCTCGAAATGCTCCATGTCCTCAGGCAGTTGGTCGAAGCAGAAATCCTCGCTTATGCCGTCCATGCCCCACGGCTTGGCCACCGGCTCGAAGGCGCCCAGCATCATCTTGCCGGCGTCTTCCTTGTAGTAGGCGCACTCGTCCGGCACCCGCAGCACCGGCAGACGGGTGAGGCCGGGGATCGGCTCGGTGACGAGATAAAAATGCTCGCAGGCGTGTAGCGGGATGGTGACGCCGTTCTGCGCTCCCAGTTCGCGCGCCCACATGCCGGCGCAATTGACGACGATGTCGGCCTCGATCGTGCCTTGCTCTTCGCCTTGCGCCCAGGACACGCCGGTGACGCGGCCGGCCCTGGTATGGACCTTGGTGACCTTTACGTTCTCGACGATGGTGGCGCCGCGCTGGCGCGCGCCCTTGGCCAGCGCCATGGCGATGTTTGCGGGGTCGCACTGGCCGTCGAGCGGCAGATGCACGGCGCCGACGACGTCCGAGACATTCAGATGCGGATACATCTGCTTGACTTCATTGGGAGAAATCTCGCGGACATCGACATCGAAGGCACGCGCCAGCGATGCTTGCCTGTAGATCTCGTGCTTGCGCTCCTCGGTCAGCGCCACGGTGATCGAACCGACCTGGCGCATGCCGGTGCCGACCTCGGTCTCGGCTTCCAGCTTGACGTAGAGGTCGGCGGAATATTTCGCCAGCCGGGTCATGTTCTGCGAGCCGCGCAACTGGCCGATCAGGCCGGCGGCATGCCATGTCGTGCCTGACGTCAGCTGCTTGCGCTCCAGAAGCACGATGTCGGTCCAGCCGAGTTTGGCCAGGTGATAGGCGACGGAGCAGCCGGAAACGCCGCCACCGATGATGACCGCTCTTGCTTTGGCGGGAATGGCTTTGGCGGTCATGCGGCCTCGCGGCGGTAGCTGGAAGCGAAACGGCGCAGCCGGAGCGCTGCTTCTTGCAGCATAGGTTCGGGCTGGCAGAGGCTGATGCGGATATGGCCTTCTGGCACGGGGGTGAAGTGGCGCCCTGCGTCACATTCACCTGTCGCCTGCAACGACGATAGTGCGCCTTGATGGGCATTTTCTAAGCCGACCACCCGCTGCCTATTCATGGAGCGACATCCACAAGTTGATGCCCCCTCCGCAGAACGATGCGCAGGGTTTGTCACATCGAAATTGGGCCGCTCTACCACCGAGTTCCCACCTACCTCCGATGCAGAGTTGCCTGGGCATGCTTGTCCTCCGTTAGCGCGACGTTCATTGTTGGTCAGATTAGGCGTCTCTGACCCAACCCATGCGATAAACTCGACCCGTTTGACTGCCCTCTGCGCTCTTGACGTAGCCGAGCGCCACCTCGCTCGCCGGCACCGCCGCGGTGCCAGGAAAGAAGTCGCCGTAGAGCTGAACCGACTCCTGTACGAGAGTCGGACTGACCAGATTGATCCGCAGCCCCCGCCCAAGCTCGATTGCCGCGCTGCGTACAAAACCGTCTAACGCGCCATTGACCAGGGCGGACGAGCTTCCCTGCCGGATGGGATCTTCGTTGGTTAGACCCGAGGTCAAGGTAAATGATCCGTGGTCGCGGATACGCTTGAGACCCTTCGCTACGAGATTGACCTGCCCCATCAACTTACTGCGCAGCCCGATTTCGAACTGTTCATTCGTGAATTGGTTCAGCGGGGCGTAGTGCACGGCCCCTGCTGTGCAGATCAACGCGTCAAATGCACCGATCTTGTCGAATAATTGGTCGATAGAGTTCGGCTCGGCGATGTCGACGTTGAATAAGCCGCTAGTTCGCCCGACTCCTATAATGTTGTGCCGCTTGCCAAGTTCGGCCGCTACGGCCGACCCGACAATCCCAGTCGAACCAACCAGGACAATTCGCATAGGGACTCCCCTGGATATCCTGACGGCTAGGAGGCGACCTCAAACAGCGGGGCAAGTGCGGCGCGAAGCGCCATGTCCTGGTCCGCCGAGAGTTTTGCCAATGGCTTGCGGACATTCCCGGTTCCGAGGCCGCGCAGTTGCGCGGCTCTCAGAACAGAAGGCGTATATGGTGCCCGCCAGATAAAAAGCAACGAGGGCAGCATCCGCTGCCAAAGTGCCAGAGCCCTCTCCAAATCCTTCGCTGCCACAAGGTTGTACAATTCGACAGCCTCAAGAGGCATGTAGTTTGCTGCGCCCCAGATAACACCGCGCGCGCCTGCCATCAGCGCATAGAGGGTTGTTGTATCGCAACCATTTAGCACCTTGCCTCCCGTCTGCAGATACTCCTGATGCACGGTGAAGTCGCCGGCACTATCTTTGATGTAATTGAAATGCTTGAGACCGCTCAGTCGATCAAAAAGGCGTGGCGAAACCGCGATCCCGGTAGCCTGCGGGATGTTGTAGCCCACAATATCCACGCCAACCGCCGCGTCGATTTCCCTGTAGAAATTGAAAATTCCATCCTCGTCTGACGGACCTTCGAGATACGGCGGCAAAATCATCAGCGCGTCCGCGCCGACCGATTCAGCTTGCTGTGACCGCCGTATGACTTCGTCCATATTCAGGGCCGAGGTCTGGCAGACAACGTTGCAGCGTCCTGCGATGCGCTTCGCCCCGAGCTCGTAGAGCCGATTGCATTCGGACTCGGTCAGGTAAGGGTGCTGGCCTGTACCTGCCCCAAGAACCAAGCCGTGAACTCCCGCCGATACGTATTTTTCGATCAACTCTTCGAAGAGGCCGTAATCGATCGCACCGGTAGGTTCGAACGGTGTCTGCATTGCAAGATTGATGCCCTTCAGGTCCGCCATTGCCGTTCCTCTTATTGCTAGACTTCCGCGCCTGCCTGCCTGAAACGAAGAGCGGTCACGAACCGGACGCCCATTGATGTGACAAGTCTCGGATAAGTCCTGCTCGGAGCGGCCCGCGTCTTCAGGATATCGATCACAGCCGAAGATTGCCCCGTGGCCAGTTCGGCGACAGCCTTGCCAAAGGCAGCCCCTCGAGCGACGCCGGTTCCATTACAGAAGGCGGCACCATAGACGTCGTGCGCCAACTCGCCGAAGACCATGCCGCCATTTTGCGCGAGCGTAAGCAGACCACCCCAGCTGGCCTCAAAGCCGATTGACGAAAGCCCGGGCCATCGGCGGTCAAATGCTACCTGCTGCTGGGTCCGCGCCCTAAGGACATCTTGTTTGGTTGTTTTGAAATTAGTCGCATACGAGTAAACGTTTCTAAGGAAAAGACGGTTGTCTATAGTACGTCGCACCGTCGTCCCAAAGCTATCGGCCGGAATAAGCCCATATGTTCGCTTGTTGCCCACGTTGGAAAGCTCGCTCTCAGTGAGCTGTCTGGTCATGCTCGCGAACGTGTAGAGTGGTATGGCTCGGTTTTCGAAGAAGCCAAATCTCGTCAGATAACCCGATGCGCAGATGATGACCTTCGAAGCCCTGATTGTTCCAGCAGGCGTCTCGCAGATGTGCTTCGGCGCACCGAACTGGACCGCCACAATGGCGGTGTTTTCATGGATGGTAACGTTCTCGGGGAGGCTGTTTACGGCGTTCTTGAGATACTTCGCAGGCTGGACCAGAATCGTGCCAGGGTGATGCAAAGCTTTGACGTAGTGCTTACTGCCGGTGATCGACTGAATTTCAGGGGCTTCAACCCAGCTGTACTTCTGTCCAAGCTTATCGAGCGCCTCCGAAAAGCGGTGTAGATCGGCAACGCCGTGAGACGTGGCCGCGCTGTGGTATTTCCCCTGCGGGTCCCAATCACAGTCTACCCCATGCTCCTCGACGGCGGTTCGAATGTAGGCGATGCCCTCAAGGTTGACGTACAGCTCTTCCTTGTTTCCCCTAATGTCTTCAACGAAGTCGCGTTTTCGGGGATTGTGCGCGAGATCGATGACGAAGCCCATGCACCGCCCCGATGCATTGTCCCCGATACGTCCGGCGTCGACGAGGATTACCGAAGACTGGGGGTTGAGTTCGGCAAATCGGCGGGCCGCGTGAAGCCCCATCCAGCCGCCGCCAATGACCAGGCAATCGCATGTGACATCGCCTTGCTGCGGCACTAAGGGTAGCTCCGGTCCCGACGTGCGGTACCACCCTGAGACTGTTGGCTCCGGATGCGGTGCTTGGACGACAATACGCTCTCTTGTCTTTGTTTGATTCAAAGAGTTCACTGCCAACTCGCTCGGTGAAGGCGGCCGGTGGGTAGTGCACCGCTCGCTCTGGCTTGTTCCTGTTTCGAATAAACGATGTGTCGTTCGTCTCGTAGACGGAAAATATGCGGTCTGATATAGACCTGCTTCATGTCCAAGCTTCGCAATCTTGTCCCATCGACGCATTCGCTTTTCGTCTTCGAAGCGGCGGCCCGAACGCTGAGTTTCAAGAACGCGGCCAGCGAACTCAACGTGACGCAGCCAAGTATCTCGCATTCGATCAAAATGTTCGAAAAGCATTGCGGGACGGCACTCTTTGTCCGAGACAATCGGGGAGTGCAGCTGACCGAGCCCGGCAGGCAGCTCTACGATGAGGTGCGCAACAGCTTCCGCCGTCTGGAACAGCGGCTTGAGACCATCACTGATCGCGGAACGAAGTACATAACTTTCGCAGCTTCGACATCTCTGGCGGCACATTGGCTCGCGCCTCAACTCTATCATTTCCAGGAAGAGCATCCGGACGTCAGGATCAAGGTGGTCGCCACCGACCGCGATGTCGAGCCAGATCATGAGATCGACGTGACGGTTTGGGTGCGGCCCCGGAATTTTGAAAGGGCCAACAGCTGGTTCGTTTGCGACGAGATCATCTTTCCCGTCTGCTCACCGGCATATCTTCTGTCGCACCCCGCTCCCCAAGCCGTCGAAGATCTGATCCACCATCAACTGATTCATTCGTCCGATGCTTTTCG
The DNA here is from genome assembly GCF_004023325.1 of Mesorhizobium sp. M1A.F.Ca.ET.072.01.1.1. Lineage (NCBI taxonomy): Bacteria > Pseudomonadati > Pseudomonadota > Alphaproteobacteria > Hyphomicrobiales > Phyllobacteriaceae > Mesorhizobium > Mesorhizobium sp. M1A.F.Ca.ET.072.01.1.1. Next base: position 45,401 of record NZ_RZSF01000001.1, read on the forward strand.
CAAGCGCCTGGATTGGCCCGAATGGGTCGAGTTGGCAGGCGGCGATGCCAGCGACATCAAGCCCAATATCGTGTTCAATGACTACCAGCTAACGCTTCAAGCGGCTCTGGCTGGTGAAGGAATAGCATTGGGGTGGTCCCTTACCGCCCAGCAGTTGCTCGACAACCGCCTCCTGGTCAAGCCATTGCCAACCCAAATCCAGACCGACAGGGCCTTCTTTCTGTTGGCCAGCGAGGATGCCAGCAAGAACAAGAGATGCAAGATTTTGGTTGACTGGTTTCTCGTCCAGTCTGAAGAACTCCGCCCGTGACCTGAATTGCCCCTCACCCTATCCGCCTCTGGATATAAACTGGATTTAAGACAAGCGAAAGCTTTTGCGCATTCTCAGGACAATTGCCGGCGCCTATCATCAGCGCGAGATTAAGCTAGGGTCCGCCCCTATTGGACGGCCGGGCCACTGATGTTTGACGCGGGATGCGGGTCATTCCGCTGAGGGTGACGCGATGATGGACACTGATATTCCCGCAATCCGGCGCCGCACAGGCCAGTCTTCCGGTTCCCAGATTCACCTGCGGGAATAGTGGCTGGCAGCCTGAAAATCAACTCCCAAGGCTTCGAACCGGAAGCCTGATCGGTGCCCCATCGAGATGGGGCGCCGACCTCCTTTGAATTGAGCATCAGGTGAACCAACATGGCTGACGAAGAGATCATCCTTTCCGAGCTGTCCGACGAGGAACTCGTGCAGCAGATGCACGACGACCTTTATGACGGGCTGAAGGAAGAAATTGAGGAAGGCACGGCCATCCTGCTGGAGCGCGGATGGGCGCCCTACAAGGTGCTCACCGAGGCGCTGGTCGAAGGCATGCGCATCGTCGGCGAGGATTTTCGCGACGGTATCCTGTTTGTTCCGGAAGTGCTGCTGTCGGCCAATGCGATGAAGGCCGGCATGTTCATCCTGCGCCCGCTGCTTATCGCCACCGGCGCGCCAAAGCAGGGCAAGATGGTGATCGGCACCGTCAAGGGCGACATCCACGACATTGGCAAGAACCTCGTCGGCATGATGATGGAAGGCGCCGGCTTCGACGTCATCGACCTCGGCATCAACAATGCGGTCGAGAAGTATATGGCGGCGATTGAAGAGCATAAACCTGATATTGTCGGCATGTCGGCGCTGCTGACCACCACCATGCCCTACATGAAGGTCGTCATCGACACGATGAAGGAAAAGGGCATTCGCGACGACTATGTCGTGCTGGTCGGCGGTGCGCCGCTGAACGAGGAATTCGGCAAGGCCGTCGGCGCCGATGCCTATTGCCGCGACGCGGCGGTGGCTGTCGAGACCGCCAAGGACTTCATGAAGCGCAAGCATAACACCCGTAGTTGAATGGCTGCGGTGCCAACCCTGAAGGCGCCGGTGTCGTTTGCGGCCGCTCGATGTTGATCACCATCAACCAGGATGTATGACCTTATGAATGCGCCATTTTCAACAGGAGATCATTCGCGGATCGTGGGATGGAACCCCAGCCGGCAGGTGATCGACACGCAGGACGTATACCGACTGGTTATCCTGGCACTTCCCGGATTTTCGCTACTCAGCCTTTCGTCATTTGTAGATCCCCTTCGCATCGCGAATTCTGTGTCCGGTCGATCATTCTTCGAGTGGACGATTGCAAGCCTGGATGGCCAGCCGGTTGAATGCGCCAGCGGGTTCGTCCTGTCGGTCGGCAGCGACTTCGCTAGCACCGGCGAATGCGTTCCGGCTGGCAAAGGTACGAACATGGTCATTGTCTGTGCAGGCGAACGGGTCGAAAGGCAGACGTCTGCTGCTCTCAGCAAGATTCTTCGGCTTTGCAAGCGGCATGGTGTTCCAATCACAGCGTTGGGTACGGCGACATGGCTGTTGGCGGACAGCGGGTTGCTGGACGGCACCGCGTGCACAATCCATTGGGACAAGAGAGCCGCTTTCTCTGAAAAATTTGGCCGGCTTCAGGTCACTGACCGGCTATTCGTTCGTGATAGTCACCTCCTCACTTGCGCAGGAGAATTTGCGTCGTTCGACCTCGTTATGGAGCTGATCAGCGAACGCCTCGGCAGAGACATTGCGTTGACCGTCTGCCGACATACGACTGCCGGGTATTGGCGCCCTGCCTCTGATAGACAATGGACCATGAATGGCGGCGAAGCCGGCATCTGCAAGCCGGTCGCCGAAGTGATTCGCATTATGGAGGAGCATATTGAGGACCCGCTGCCCTTACGCGACATCGCAAGATGTGTCGGCCGCTCACAGCGTCAGATTGAACGGCTCTTCCAGCGATCGGTTTCGTTGTCTCCCATGCGCTTTTACCTGCATTTGAGACTTAGCCGCGCGAAGCGTCTCATTGCACAAACAGAGTTGCCGATTATTGAGATCGCGGTCGCCTGTGGTTTCGTGTCGGCCTCACATTTTTCGAAGTGCTTCCGCGAAGCCTTCGGCGCCAACCCCAGTACCTGTCGCGGCTGACCCATACTCGGTGACGCCCCCTTACGAGCCCCGCAAAACCCACGTGCCATCAATTGGCAAGCACCTCGGCAGCCTGGCTTTCGCGCTCAACGCGATCGGGCCGATGCTCCGATGGGAGCCGAGGCGTCGAAGAGCACCGTGCCTGACGTCGACCGAAGAAGCCATCGTCGTCTGCCGCTGGATGACGTCCTGGGCTGTCCGAGAGGACACCATCCAAAGCCCAGCTTAGCGCCTCATCACTGACTCCAGCGCCAGGGCAATCCTGACCTGCCCCAAAACGGCGATAGTCCCAGCGGACGCCTCCTTCGGCCGCAAATCTTCGACCGCATCTGCATTGCCAATGGCAATCGAGCACCGGGCTGATCAACCCGTACCAGCTCATTCCGGACCCACCACATAGCAGGCCACTGGAATTGATAGAGCTGACAACGTAGGAGGCGCGCGGGATTTTCATGAGTTCGCGGGCAGTGCTGTACGCTGGGTCGCAAGTTCACAACCCGACACTTTGTCGGCTTTGTTGTTTGCGGACAGGCTTCGTTGGAGCAATGTTGTGTTGTTGTGCCTCAGCCTGATAGCAGAATTCATCAAAATTGCTTTTCTTCGGGCTTTTGGCCAATTGGCACGAGCTTTGATTCTCACATTTGAGAGTTGGCATCAGGAGCCGAATAGCCGCTTCCGATTATGCCTATCAGAGGAGTTGCCATGAATACCGTCGATCAGCAGACGACACTGGAACAAGTCGCACGACAGCGCATCAGGGACGCCCTCGTACTCGAGGGCGACGCCGATCGCCTAACCCAATTCTATCGGGGATGGGCTGGGGCCTACGATGTGGATGTTGGCTCCGAGGGGTACTACGGCCCGATGATCGTGGCGGAACTAGCGGGCACCGTGCAGGCAGCCTATTTGAGCAGCGAGCGAACTGCCATCACAATCCTGGATGCTGGCTGCGGAACAGGCCTTGTCGGCGTGCAACTGGAACGCCTCGGCTTCGGGCTGATCGATGGGTTCGATCTTTCCAAAGAGATGGCCGAAAAGGCGCGGCAAACCCGAGTCTACCGTCATGTCCAAGACTGTGTCGACCTTAACGGAGTACTCTCTGAGTACGCCGACGCGGGCTATGATATCACGGTTTGCTGCGGTGTCTTTACACTTGGGCACGTTAGACCAGACGGGCTGCGCGAGCTGGCTCGCGTCACGCGCCCGAAAGGATTCATCATCACAAGCATCCGCAAGAGCTACGCCGAGGCCGCATTCTTCGAGGACGAAGCGCGGCGTCTGCAGGATGAGGGCGTTCTTTTACTGGCGCAGTGTCTAAGCAACGGCAGATACGTGGCCGAGGAGCGTGCGGACTATTGGGTCTTTCAAGTGCCCGAGAAGGTCAGCGCGGCAGAGCGACAGGGGTTGTGATCATGCTCTGCCTCGGGAGCGAAACCCTGTTGTGGATGACCTAAAGACGAGTAGGGGTATTTCCAGCACGGTGGCGCGTTTCAGTACTACTTCGCGTCACGATAAATCCAAATGGCCGGCAGCTATGCGTCGGCTTCAATCGGCAAAACAAAGGTGTACTAATGTCCAAAGGTTTAGTAGCCAGACTAGACGATAAGCTGCGCGCAAAACGCGAAAGCTTTGACAAAATACCGGTGGTCGACATCGGACCGCTCCTCAACGGTACGAACAAACAGGTGGTGGCCAGGGAGATACGGTGGGCGCTTTCCAATACTGGATTCATGTATGTGAAGAACCACGGAGTCCCGCAGGATTTCATACAATCGGTGTTTGATGTGAGCCGCAGGTTTTTTAATTTGCCATTGTCGCAGAAGTCGTCACTGCATATTGGCAATTCCGATTCGGCCTTTCGCGGTTACATTGAGCTGTTCGGCGAGAACACCGATCCGGGCAAGACCAAAGACCTCAAGGAGTGCTTCGACTTCGGACCTGAACGTTCGACCTTAGAAGGTCCCTTTTTTGGTCCTAACCAGTGGCCCTCAGGTTGGCCCGAGTTTCGGGAGCTGACATACAGATACCATCAAGAGATGGTGGGCCTATCGAAAAAACTTTTGCAGGGAATTGCGCTCAGTCTGGACCTGGCGGAAAGCTATTTCGAGGACCTCATGCGGAACCCGATCAGCATTCAGCGGCTGCTTCACTACCCGCCGCAGAGTGGTTATATCAGCGAAGACATGATCGGAATCGGCGCCCACACCGACTACGGCAATTTGACCATCCTTGCACAGGACGACGTCGGCGGTCTTCAGGTCATGAACCGAGACGGCGATTGGGTACAAGGCACGCCGATCCACGGTACTTTCATAATCAACGTCGGGGACCTGCTTCAGCGGCTCACCAACGGTGTCTATCTGGCCAACCTACATCGCGTAGTGAATAGCTCAGGGCGTGAGCGATACTCAATCCCCTTCTTTATCGATGCTGATTTCGATGCGATCATTGAGCCATTGGCCTCATGTGTCACTGACAGCAACCCTCTGCGCTACCGGCCGGTGACTTGCGGCGAACACAAACTCGGGCGTTTCGCAGCAAGTTATGCTCATTTGGCCAAAGCATGAGAGAGCGGGCCGCCGCCTACTCGCGTGACAATACACTGCGGGGTCGAAGCGGCCCAGTCGAACTCAGAAAACGCCATAGGTGGGACAGTATTGTCACGCATTAGTCCCTTGACCGCGCCTTTGAAACTCAATGTGCGCGGCATCTGGCGGCAACAGGGGTTTTGCAGCCACTTCCTGCGGTATGCTAACGCTTTCGAGACCTGGACCCCCGGCTGGCGTGTCACGCGCACCATCCGCAGCAGGATAAACTGCTCGCTTGCAGACGCGTTGTCACCACTTCGCCTGCTGGTCTGTCGGATTCGCTACACACGCGTGATAGGCAATCTCTTCGTTAGCCTCAGTCAAATAGCCGAGAGAAATCAAAATCCTCGGCTGCCGGGCGGGTGAATCGGCACGATTTTTGAGTGTTTCCTGGGAGAGACAGTAGGCGCCGCTGACTGGGACCTAAGGCGCAAAACATGGACAAGCCCCCAACTTCGTAAATTACTTGGAACCATCGGGATTTTAGGAGGACGTTCCGAAAACAGCGAAATTCCAAGCGACCTCTGGCGAAAAGTACTCATCCCTCAATCGAGCAGGCGAAAGAAACAGTATGTCTGATACTCACATAAACCAAGATCTGTCTATTTTGACGGATGACGTCGCGTGCGCAAAGCAGCTCAATGCCCGCAACGTAAAAATCCTCAGCACGGGAGGAGAAAGGGGGCGCGGGGTATTCGCTGCTCGCGACTTCCTGCCGGGGGAAATTGTCGTCATCGGGCTAATTGACCGTATGGAAACGGTTCGAACGACAAACTCCTTTCAACTGGACTGGAATGTCCATGCTCTCTTTCATAAGCCGGCTGTCATTGTGAATCATTGTTGTGATCCAAACTTAGCGATTGTGCCCAATCGCTTCGGGGCCTACGACTTCGTCGCCATTCAGCATATCTCTTCTGGCGCCGAAGTGACGTGGAACTACGCTACATCGGAATTCGAGTGCATTGGGGTATCGGTATGTCTTTGTTCGTCTAGAAATTGCCGAGGCTCAGCCGGAGGCTTCTCCACATTGCCTCGCGATCATCCTCTGCTCGTATCGGGTTTTTACGCACCGTACCTCAAGAAAACCCAAGGCACCTTCCAAGAGAGAGATAGGGTTGCTTAGCCCCAGGGAACGCAACATGCGTCGGATGACCTGCTCGTTGGCAGTGCCGCCCTGACAGTGTTGCGCGCCGCGGTGAGCGTGCGCGGCCTCTGGCCAGTAGCGGACTTCAGATGAACTGCCTTGAACCAACGTGTGCGCACAATCTGTGCAATCCCCTGCGCGTCACCTGTCAATGCCACTCGTCCCCAAAAGTGCCGAAGTAAAATTCCCCAGTTTCGCCGCTCAGGCTGTCCCGGTGGGGGTGTCCATTTTTCGGTGGCCGGCCGCGCGGTCGCGATGGTGAATTTAATGTCGGCAATGTGATGGAGGCTTTTGATCGCAAGTGTTCTGGCATGAGCTCGGCGTGCTGGCGGAGCCGATAACTCGATCCTTCGATCTGGACGACGACCGCATGGTGAAGCAGGCGATCGAGAAGTGCGGTTGCGACGAGGGTCGCCGAAGACCTCGCCCCATTCGGCGAAGCCGCGATTTGAGGTAACAATCATTGCGCCCTTCTCGTAGCGGGCGTTTGCGAGTTGGAAGAACAGATTGCCGCCACCGTGGACGACGGGCAGGTAACCGAAGCGTCGACGCTCGTGCGTGAGGTCGCGCAGCCGACCACGCAGCTGTGTCTCTGGCGGTCGGCCAGACTGGTATCAATCATCTTGCGATCGGCGCCGACGAAGGACAGGCCCGACGCTCCGATAGGCCCATGACGGCCTGCAGATGCGCTACGGATTCGCGCTTGGCGGCGGGTCCTAACTTTTTTCGACAGAAGCTCGCGCACTGCCGAGGCTTCGAGCGTCGGCGAGCAGCTTCTTTAGCTTGGCGTTCTCGTCTTCCAAGGCCTCAGGCGCTTGGCGTCGGAGACGTCCATCCCGCCATACTTGGCCTTCCAGCTATACAGCGTCGCCTCGGAGATCCCGTGCTTGCGGGCAAGATCGCCAGCCTTCGCACCCTCTTCATGCTCGCGCATAACCGCGATGATCTGCTCTTCCGTAAATCGCTTTGTCTTCATCAGTCCGTAATCAAGGACCCTGACTCTAGTCTCAGATGGAGGAAATTCTCAGTGGCAGGTCTGTATTCAGGTGCTGCTGCCCCATCGCAGTCTGGCGCGAGGACTCTAAACGCCCAGACCGACAGCAACTGACAAAATGGCGGATTCGAAACAAACACCTGACAAAAATGTCCGCATCATTACACATGGATGTTTTCAAAGGTAAATTAATGCCGTCAGCGGGCGTTCAGCGCGCTGGCACGGCCTTTGCTGGTTGAAATGCGGCAAAACTGATTGACGGCTGACTGCATCGAAGCCCGCCTGACGATAGAGGCCTCCTTTCAGTCGACTCGGTGCACCGTCTCTCAGGGAACAGCTTGCCATAAAGCCGCGCAGCTTTGGGATGGCGTTGGAGAGCAATATGGTTTTGCAGATGGGGTCGCCGGCTCCTTCGATCAATGTGGAGACTTGGGTGCGCGGCGAGCCCATCGCACATTTCCAGCCCGGCAAAGTATACGTCGTCGAATTTTGGGCAACTGGGAGTGAACCATGTGCGGCGGCGATGCACCATCTGATGCAGATGCAGGAAAGGTTCAAGCACAGTGGGCTCGAGGTCATCGTGGTCGCGGCTCATGAAGGCGCGCTATCGACGGTTGAGGCGCGGGTCAAGCTGGACGCGTGGTTGACCGAAAAGTGCTCGAACCTGAATTTTCCGATCGCGTTCGACCATACGGGCCAAATGAAAAAGCGTTGGATGGAAGCAAGCTTTTCTGGCGAATTTCCGATCTTGTTTGTAATCGATGCAGACGGTCGTATCGCCTATATCGGTCACGCTACTCGACTTAACGAGGTCTTGGCGAGAGTGCTCAACGGCCGCTGGCGCACCAGCGACGCATCGAAAGTCGACTCGAAGCGGATCGCCGAGCGCGAACAAGCGTTGACCAAGTCAATTAATAGGAGATTTTGGGCCGCAGTGAGAAAAGAGGACTGGGAGACGGCACTCTCAGCAGTCGAAGAGGGCAGCGCCTTGATGCCCGACGACATCAACTTCCGCTTGGCTCAGGCGCATGTATTGCTTCACAGAATGCAAGACATGCCGGCCGGGTTGCCTGTCATACGCCAATTGGCTCGCGACGCGATCGAAAGGAACTCCGAGCATTGGCTGCTGGCAACATTAGACCAACTTTTCGGTCCGGCGCACGACCACTCGCACTTTCCGTCTCATGAGCGCTTCGCGCTCGGCAAAGAGTTGGCCGAGCATATCCTGGCACGCAATCCACTCCAAGGCGACGGCCACAAGTTCCGGACTTATCCGGCGGTGGCTCGATACTATCACGAGAGCGGCAACCAAGATCGTGCGATTGAGCTAATCGAGTTCGCACTGAAATCGCTGGACAGTGCGGACCCTATGCTGGACGAGCTGAAACAACACCTTCTACCGAACTTGCTGCAGGCCTTAGCCAACTACAAGGGTGAGGAGGTTTATTACGGCGCCCTCTGTGCGGCTCCGCAAAGCAATGTCCTGAAGGCACGATCGCAGGGCGGGCCGAGGAGAAAGCATAAAAGGGTTTGATAGCAAGAAGGGCTTACGGGCCAATTCGTTCAGGCATATGGGTCCATCGCAGCTGAATTGGCATCAATATACAGGGTGTTACTAAACATGTTCTGAGGATGCCTTTGAAACCCATGAAATCATGGTGGTATGGGACAAAGCCCGGGCACCTAACGAAGAAAGAAGCGTCAGCGCAGATGCTCGCATTTCAGTTCAAATCGACTAAGAGCAACGAATCGCGGCGCCGGACCGGGCTCGTGCGTCGCGCACGGCCATCAGGTTGGGCCTTCGGAGTCAGAGACGCCTATTCATCTTGCGGCCGCTTAATGGTCGCATCGCCGACGGGGTGGAGTAGGCCTTGACCACGCGGGAGAAGGTGTCCGGATTAAACCGGCCTGCGCGTGCGTCTCGCGTCGGCATGCTTGTAACGGTGAATGGCGAAAGGGCAGCCGAATGAAGCGTTTTATGGGGAAGGTCGCCTTAGTGACCGGGGCTAGCCGCGGCATTGGGGCGGCAATCGCCGACAGACTTGCCAGCGACGGGGCCAGAGTATTTGCGGTTCAGCTCGAGGCGACCGGTCATAGAGAAGGGATAGTCGCGGACCTTTGCGACCCCGGCGTTCCGAACATGGTAATTGACCATGTCGTTCGACAGGCTGGCCGCCTCGATATCCTGGTCAACAACGCTGGGTGCATGGTTGAAGCAAGGGTAGATGATACCGGGCTTGACGAGTGGCGACGCACAATGGCGCTGAATCTTGATGCTCCTTTCCTGCTGATCCGTCGCGCCATGCCTCATCTTCGCAGAAGCCGTGGCTCAATCGTCAATGTTGGCTCGATAGAGGGATTGGCCTCTAACCCAGGGCACGCGGCATATTGTGCCTCGAAGGCTGGGCTGCATGGCCTTACACGCGCCGTAGCGGTGGACGGCGGGCAAGACGGGGTGCGCTGCAATGGCGTAGCGCCTGGTTGGATCGATACGGATCTCAATGTCGATTTCGTCGCCGCTTTGCCCGAGAAGGCACTGGAACGGCTTGGTACCATTCATCCGTTGGGCCGAACAGGCCGCGTTGAGGAAGTTGCCGCCATGGTCGCATGGATTGCCTCCGACGAAGCTGCATTCGTCACCGGCCAGATTTTTGTCGTAGACGGTGGCCGAACTGCCAAGTTAAGTCTTCCGTGACGGTTAGTCGTATTTCGAACTGGGGCGGGCCGCTGGAACGCCATCCTCCCGCTGGCACCTGCCTTGTCGCTATCAGCCGCGACGTCGAGAACCGGGTCCGTCTGATGGTAAAGGAATATGGCGCCCAGTTCCGCCGCTCGGCAACGTCAGAGAATGATTGCCTACGGACATCTGCTGGGGCCAATCTCCGAGGCGGCGGTGCATTTAGGGTGAAATTTGCCGTGAACAGGAGAAGGCTCGATGGCAAATCTGGTCCTTCTACGTGGAGACGAGCGCCCCCGCCGCGGCGTGTTCGAGCGAGAGAGCATGCAATGTTCGCATGCCTTGGCGATGTGTTGTTTAGCGGCGCTGAGCTTGCTGCCATGCCTTCACCGCTAGGGCTGAACCAGGCGCGGATGTCCATGTGGGACCCAGCTCTCCTGGACCAGGAGGCATCTCATGCCGGTCTTGGCGGCGACCGCAGCGACCATGCGCGTATGGTTGGACTGCACGCCACCGGTTGTGACGAGCGTATCGGGCATCTGGCGCGATCGCGTCGGGCGGCGTCGTCATGAGCCAGGCGGTGCTGATCGCTGTCGGCATCGATTGGGACGGCCGGCGCCAGATCTTGGCCGTCGAGATGGCTAATCGCGAAAGCCGCTCGGCCTGGAGGGATTTCCTCGTCGCGCTGAAGGCGCGCGGGCTCAGGGGCGTCGAACTGGTCGTGTCCGACGATCATGCCAGCCTGGTGGCGGCGATCGGCGGGGTGATCCCCGAAGCCCGCCTGGCAGCGCTGCTACGTGCCTCAGGAACGCGCTCGATCACCTGCCGAGAAATCGTGGCGATGATTGCCTGCAGGAGTTGCGCTGGCTCTACGACCGCGCGATCTCGCCGAGGCCAAGGCCGATCTCGCCGCATGGCTTGCCAAATGGTCGGGCCGCTATCCGCGACTGACGAGCTGGGGAGAGGAGACCATCGAATGCACGCTGACCTTCTTTTGCCTGCCGCGCCAGCACCACAAGCACCTGAAGTCCACCAACATGCTGGAACGCCTCAACGAGGAAATCCGCCGGCGCACCTATGTCGTGCGCATCTTCCCGAACGCCGAAAGCTGCCTGCGCCTGGTCAGGGCGCTGGCCGTCGAAACCAACGAAAACTGGATGGAGGCCAACCGCTACATCAACATGGATGACCTGCGCGAGCACAAGAAGCTTGCTTTGCGCCAAGCCGCATGACCAGCTCAGAAAGAGCACGCGGCCGAAGTAGCCGGCCTGAAGCAGCAGCGAACAGGCCAGCGTCGTGACGACTGCCACACGGAGAATCCAAAGCGAAGTAAACCATCGACGCATTGCTGCACAGGACCAGCCCCACGAGCCGACAAAAAGATGAAGTGCAACGCCGTTCTCCTGGTTTTCGCCAGATCATGTTGCGAGCTGGTCGGCCGCAACATGCGTCTGGCAGTTCTTGGGGCAGACGCGGCCGCAGGCTCCGCAGCCTATGCAGCGGCCGGCATCATCGACAACCATGATCATGCGATTGAGCTTGCCGTCGAAATCGTCGTCCTCGTCATCGCAGGGGCCGAGGATTTCACCCGCATCATCAACGCCGTGAAGATGCATCACATCGCGCGAGCAGACCTTGAAACAACGGCAGCAGCCGATGCAGGTTTGCTATCGATGGAGGTCAGGTACGACGGCATCCAAATGGAGCCGTCACGGGTGGTGAATGTGCGCATCATCCTAAATTCTTCATTGAAGCGAGTTCTCTCTTGGCAACATCCAACTCGGCATAAACGGCTTGGGTTTTCTCGGCGACTTCCTGTATGTCGGCCCACTTGCCCGGCAGACCCTCGACGAGGTCCTGCAATGCCATCTTGGCAATAGCTGCACGCAACTGGAGCTTTCAGACTTTTTTCCTCATCCTATCTAGGTCTGACATAGATCCTTTCTGGAACAATGGTTTCTTGATGCGCTCCATCTCGGGCTAGGCTTCAATGGCTGCAGTCGCATCGTCGACCAGTTTCGTACCGGCCTCAGCAAGTTTGCGGAAAGTCTCGAAGCCGAACCGGTGGACGTCTCGACAGAACGCCCAACCGCCGGAAGCCCCCACGGGTTTCATTCCAATTATTGGCGACGTCGACACGCCGGTGCGCTCCTCGATCGCAAGCGCTACGGCGGTGTAAAACATGTCGAGCCTCCACAGCGCGTCAGGATCGGGATCGCCGCCAAAGGGTACCGCACGTTGCTGTTGCTTGGTGATGATGAACTCGGCCAGCAGCTCGGCATCCGAATGGCCTTCCCATAAGCCGAAGGAATCCTGAGTACGAATGAGCCGCAGGAGGCATTTGACGAACGGGGAAGCAAGGGCCTCGCCGTCCCCGTGGACAGCAGGGCCAACCGGTTCATGAGGAATTTCGCTTTTCCCCAATTTCAGTACTCCTCTTGAAGGACGATCTCTTTTTCTGCGATGTGTGGTTCGGGCGCTTGCGTGGGCGGGGAATGGCTTGGGCGAGCCGATCCCACGCAACAGTGTCCCGTGGCCGACCTCGAGCACGTCCACCAATGCGAGACCTTTCACCGCGGCGCGAACGCCTGCGCCGCGGTTCGACCCGAGGTAAACGCAATGGAAATTCCACCTGCCGCAAGCCGCGCACTTTTGCGGCATCGACGTTATTGCTGCGAAGTGCGCCTGGGCGGGCGGATTTGCCGGTGTTCAATTCCAATTGTCATGCCCTTCGCGATCCTTGCTCAGGAAGTGACAGCGTTTTGAGTTTCGGAAGTCTTGTTTTGCGGAGCCACACAGAGACCCGCGTGACAGGCAGGCTCACCCGTGTAGTTGGCCAGGGCTTGGAGCAACGAGGTGAGGTAGCGCTGTTTGGTTTGGTCCGGCACTGGCTCCGAATGGTCCAGCGATTTGATTGCCACCTCGATCAACTCGATCGCCCGGTCCTTGTTGCCGCTCTCGTAATAATACTGAGCGACCGGAAAGTAACACCCGAATTTAAAGTCTCCATCGCCTTGCGGAGGATTAAGTTCCAGGATCTGTTCGGAGAGCTCCTTGCCCATCGCAAAGCGATCATCATGCGGAAGATGGGAGTTGTCGATCGTGGGATGGAAGAGTTGGTTCAGCGCCATCACCACCCAAGACATCGCTTCGAACTTTTTGTTGATCGCGTCCTCGACCAATTCGCGCATAAGCGGCAAGCCGGTTTTGATGTCGCGCAGCTTGTGAAGCAGAATATCCGCATGAACCCGCCGAAAATCAAAAGAGTCTGGCATCACGGCGAGGCCTTCTTCGATGGCCAATAGTGCCGCTGCCCAATCCTCGTCCTGCATCGCCGGCCCAAGTTTGGCGTATATCGGCTGACTCAGCGACGATTCGCGCACACGCGAGATTCGCTTTGCATCGACGGCTTTCGCTTCATAGCTGCTGCGCCAGCTGCCGTTAAGGACTTTCGGCAAAACGTCATCGAGAGGTGCCGGGTGGCCGATATAAGCGATGTGGCCGTCGCGGTCGACCACGAACGAGGTGGGAATCCCGAACGAAGAGCTGGGTTCCAGCCAGAGCTTTTTCATTTCGCCAGTGCAATCGAACGCTGTCCGATAATTCAGATTCGGGAACTTCTCGGTCAGCCAGGCATCCACGTTGGTCCGCGCTTCGTCCGCGGTTGCAGCCTTTTCGCAAGCTGCGACTCCGATAATCTCAAATCCGCTGTCTTTATATTTCTCCTGCAGTTCGATCAAATGGGGCATGGCGTGGACACATGGTCGGCACCAAGTCGCCCAAAATTCAACGAGGTAGACCTTGCCGGGCCGAAGGCTCGTGAGGGGCTCGCCACGCAGCCAGTTCTCCACTTTCAGCGCAGGAGCCGGGGACCCCATACGCAGTTCCATCTTGGTGTCCAAAGTCATTCCACACCTTTCGTCTCTTTTGTCGCGGAATATTTTCCAGTCAAAATCGGACACGGTCTCGAGGGCATTGCTCCCTCTCGCTTGCTTCAGCGGAGCTCTCACCGTGTTGCCGCACATCAAGCACGGCAAAGGGCATGCCAACCCTTCTTAGCTTCGGCAAGCGCCGGTACCGCCTTGAATAAGCGAGCCCTAACACGGCCAGCTGACGTTAACCTGAATGTCGGCTTTCGACGGCTCACCTTAGCGGCTGCCGTTTAGGAAGGTGAGAGTTTGGCTGGCCCGCTGGCGATAAGACCGGCTTCGGCGTCCTGGAGTAGTCGCACTTCGGCGATGGGGTCGAAAGTGCGGGAGAGGCTCGGTACCCTTGCAGCCACCGCCGCATGTGGCCCGGCGTCATAATTCGCGTCGCGGTTGCCAACGGCGGCGTTGGGCTCGATCCACGTGGCGTTGAGCCCGACAGCACGTAAAGCTGCATCGTGATTGAATGCCCTTTGCTGTTTCACGCCAAGCAGGAGTCGCGCGACGCTACCTTGCTCAAGCGCGAGCAGAGCGATCTGACGCCGTAGGAATATTGCTCGTCCCGCTTTTGCCGCCAGAGGCGGAAATCTTTCCTGAATGCCACCGCCGATCATCAATATCGACGAATCATATCCCGCTGCCCATTTGTTCGACTCCGAGGTCGGGCCAGCACTCCGTCAAGGGACGGTTGATGAACCCTAGATGCTCGGGATTGGCGCATGGCGCGCGCCGCAGAAGGCTGTCAAGGATGCGGCGCGCTCGCCAGGCCAGCAGCCCAAAGTTCGGATCAGCCAGCCCGCGCTGTCCAAGGCAGGCGTTCTGAACGAAAAGGCGTCGGTCTCGCGGTCCGTCCCAGTACACCGAAAAATCCTCGCCGATGGCGAGCTCATTGCCGATCTGTTCGAGGCGATCTGCGATCGGTTCTAGGAAACCCGGCAGCGGTTTCTCGTACCCGGTGGCCAGGATGACGATATCGGCGGTTACTTCTCCGATGTTGTCCAAGCCGCGTTGCAGCGTGAGCCTGTGCCCTGCTCCGGCATTGATGCAGCGCGACACGTTGCAACTTGGCCGCAATGTGATCTCGCATTGGTGTGGCTCGAGAAAGGCGTGGTGGTAGAGCGCCTGATAGACCGCGCGCAACTTGCTTTCTGAAATGCCCTCGGAGGCAAGCGCGAAACGCCGCAGGAACAGCTGTCGATGCACCTCGCTCATCGCAGCAAAACGATCCGAGAAGCATGGCGTGAACAGCCCGTTTGTGAACGCGTGGTCGTCGAAAGGCATCTCGCGCGTCAAGACCCATGTGATCGCCGCGGGCCGCCGTTCTTTCGGCCGGCCGACAAGGTGCAGTAGCAGCTCGGCTCCCGACTGTCCGCCGCCAACAACGCAGACATGCTTTTTTTGCACCTCAGGATTGATGTGGGCCAACTCAGATGAGTGGAACAGGTTGGGTCCAGTCCAGCCATGAAACTGAGGCGGAATTTGCGCCTGCTTGCCTATGTCGATGACGAGGTTTCTTGCATCAAGGACCGCGTTGTCCGTCCGCACGCGAAACTCGCCGTCAAAGCGGATTTCGCGAACGGCCTCGCCGCCACGGACAAGCGGATTCTTCTGGAACGCCCAGTTGAGATATTGGGCGAACTCGGCTCTAAGCACCCCGTGAAATTGCGCATTGAGGAAATTGTAAAGACGCCCGTTCTCGTGGAGGTAGTTTACGAATGTGTAGGCTGATCGCGGATTGACCAGAGTAACCAGATCCTGGAAGTGGCCGACCTGGAGCTCCGCGCAATCGAAAGCGCTGCCTGGATGTCCTCGGAAATCGACCTCCCGGTCCAGGAACAGTGCCCCTTGCGCAATCTCTTCCTGTATCTGACACGCAAGGCTCAAATTAGATGGTCCAGCACCCACACCAATACAAAAGAGGTCCACTTATCCTTACTCCTCTAGGAGTGTTTTCCAACTCAGCGGCATGTTGACGTCGATTGCCGGGCATTGAGCAATGCGAACCTCACAGGCATGCTTGAGCCGCGGTCCCGACTGAGAGGACAGCAAAAGCGTGTGCCGCCTTCCAGGTCTTGGGCTCAATGTCGGCGGCATCGACAGCGGCGCGGCGTGATCCGAACCCAAGAGCAGAAGGAAAGTGTGTGATGCTGTCGCGCGGCTCTTCCGGATCTTACGGCGGCTTCTAGCGCCGGCCTCCACCCCAGGAGTGGCTGTTTCCCTGCCACGACGGAAGCGGCTCTTTCTTTCGAGGGGCGTAACCATGGATAACGGCTCTTAATGCTTTCGGAGACTCCCATGCATGCGGCGTGCCGGATAAAGACCTGTCAAACCAACGAGTTCGCGCAGTTCCAGCTCGTCTGGAATCCGACATTGTCGCACGCCCGACGATCGGGCAGGGGAAGCTCCGCGGCAGCGGCCCTTGCACACCGCAGGCTGACAGGGACAGCCGCCGATTTGACGCGCGTCCGGGTACTGATAAGGGGCCTTCCAACAGGGTTCGCGCACGAGGCGGGGTCTCCTGGTACACCCGCCCTGTGGCTTGGCTGCGGTCTGCTGCAGCCGTTCGTCTTTACTGCCCGTTGCGGACGATCTCGCACGAGTTGGTTCACGAGAGCGTCGTGAAGCAGTCGAGGCGTCCGGTTTGGCTCTGACAAGCGTCGCAAGATGTTCGCGGATCCAGCCATGTCTCCGCAATCCGACCGGTAACCGACGACGACTTCGGACTGGTTGGCGGTCCTACGACCTGATCGGTGTTCCTACGGAGCTGATCAGCGAGCCAAAAACAGCGGCAATGTGGTCTTCCCAAAGCTCCAGCTCGGCGGACCGCCGAAAATCCGCTCACGCAGCCCACGGCTGCCATAAGCACCCATAACCATCATGTCAGCACAGATGTCGTTCGCGTGCTGGGTCAGCACTGTGCCCGCCGATTTGCCGGCGCTCTTAAGCAGGTCAACGGAGACCCGAGCACCGTGCCGAGTAAGATAGGCAGCGATGTCAGCTCCAGACTGCGCGCCTTTCCCGTTGTTTTGCGCCTTTGGATCGACCATAGCGACACAGACTTCCTTGGCAGCGGATAGGATACTAAGAGCTTCCCGAACCGCACGCGAGGCCTCTACACGCGAATCCCAGCCGACCAGCACGCGTCGAGGCGACAGCGTCGCCTTAACGCCCTTCGGCACGATGAGCACCGGCTTTCCGCTATCGAACAAGCAGCCGTTGACAACAGGAGGTCCGAGAGTCTCATCGTTGAGGAGGTCTCCTCCAACGATCGTCAGGTCAGCGCAGAGCGCCCGCTGTCGTGCCACTTCACCGAGGCTAGCCGGATCGCAATAGTCGGTGTCAACGTCACAGGAAAGCGACATAGCTTTCAGCCTTTTGAGGATATCCGCGGACCGTCTTTCCATTCTGGTCACGTCCTGTGAAAATTTCTCGATTTGCTGAAATCGATAGTTCGGTACTGCAATTGCCTGTGCACGTCCTGTATTCCATTCGGGGGGCGGAGACAACATCAAGAGCAATGGAGGCGGTATAATGAGTACCGATAGGTGCGCGCCGACCTCGGCACACAGTCCGGCAGCTGTTGTGAGGTCCTCATCAGAATGATCAGCACCCGTCACACTGAATATGCTTTTAAATTCCATTTGCCTGCTTCTCCTGGTCTTCGTTAGGAGCGCCTCAAAGCGGCAACACCGCTCTCAGGAGGAAGAGAGAGCGGCACCACGTTCGATCACCGATTTCAGTCGTCCGGCTTCTCGAGCGAGTAGCCGGCCGACCTGACGGTGCGAATGACGCTGCCGGGCAAGGCCGTTTTCAGCGCCCTCCTGATTCGGCTGATATGGACATCGACGGTGCGTGCACCGACATGAATGTTGGGCAGCCAGGCCGCCCCGATAAGCTCGTCCCGGCTGAAGACCTTGCCGGGGGCCTCAATCATAAGCCGCAGCACGTTGAAATCGATCCGTCCGAGATGGATGTCGTGGCCATTACCGCGAACCCGATGGGCATCGAGCTTCATCTCCAGGCCTCCACAACAAATCCAACTGTCGTTTTCAACCCCGTTCGGACCACGCTTGGTCAGCCCGAGCCTCGCCCGCAGGCAGTCGAGCAGCTTGGCCGGAGCCACCGGCCGCACAAAGCTCTCAACGCCTGCCTTCAAGAGATCGAGGTGCTGGTGCTCGGCGCCAGGCGCGATCAGGGCGATGATAGGCAGGTCGGTGGTGCGCGGTTCCCGCTTGAGGTGGGCGCAAATTGCGGACCCGTTTATGCTGGCTGGGTCGCAATCCAGCACTACGGCCTGAAGCTCCCGTTGTTCGGCCAAGGCCAGCGCAGCCTTCGCGCCGTCTGCCGTCTCACTGCTGAAACCGTCAACCTCCAGTATGTGGCTGTAGAGCAGATAGAACTCGGCATCTTGCGAGCAGATCAGGACCAGCGGCTTCTTCATCGGCGATACCCCAACAACCTGGTCGGCCTCGAGTCCCTGGATCGAGGGGACTGGCCAACATAGTTTCTCGGGTCCGTCATGATGGCCTTTCTCGAAAATCGCGCCCATCATGCCAGCGCCACGTGGGGAAAGGTTTCGATGACTGAAATCGCATCGTCGACCAGCTTCGTACCGGCCGTGGCGAGCTTCAGGAGCGTCTCGAAGCCAAACCGGTGGACATCGCGCAGCGTTTTGGACAAAACGACCAGCCGTCCGGTCGTGAAAAGCACCCGACCAAAACCCTCATGGCTCACCTGGATCATCGGCGATGCCATAAGGCCGCAGCGCTCCTCGATCGCAAGCCCGATGGCGGCGTAGTACTTGTCGAGCCTCCACAGCACGTCGGGATCGGGATCTCCGATGATTGGGATCCCTCGGCGCTGTTCCTTGGTAATGATGAAGTCGCCCAGCAGCTCAGCGTCCGCTTTGCGTTCCCACGAGCCATAGGAATCCTGAGAACGGATCAGCCGCACGAGGCATTTGACGAACGGGGTGCAAAGAGCCGCCTCGTCTTCGGCGACAGCTGGGGGGATTGCGGGGTCAGGCATTGGCGTCCTCCTCTTTTCAGTCCTCGTCCTCGAAGGACGGTTTCTTTTCGGCAATGCCCGCTCGCGCCAGCACCTTGCGCAGCCAAGGCGGAGGACACGTCCTGAGCATCATCTGCGTGCGCAAGAGCACCTGTGGGATCGATTGGGGCTCCGCCACTTTGATCGGGTGGATTTTTGCCGCGACAAGCTTGGCTGCCGAAGGGCCGCCAATTGCCAGACAAAACAGGATCTGACAGCCCTTGAGCGCATCCACCTTTGGCGTGATGCGATCATCGCGCTCGGCCCGATGCTCCCCGCTTTCATCGGACACGTCATCGAAGGCCACGGCTTCTACGAGATTCCATTCCTCGCGCGTCACGTCGTAGACAGCAAAGCGCCTGGCCGACCCGAAATGGGCGTTGAGGTCCTGCATGTCCTGAGTGGCGATCGCAACGCGCAATGCGCCCTTACGTCGTTCAGGCATCGGGGCGAAAACCTCACTACTGACCAGCGAGAGGCGGCGAACAGCGTTCATCGTGATATTTCTCGATTACGGAGTGGATCAAGCGCCTCAGGAGTGGGCGCGTGTTGGTTGGCCTGGAAGATGCTGGCGACCTCGAAGATCATGTCGCGGGTGCCCTGATAGAGAATTGCGAGCTTGTGCTGGCTGCCTAGTCGATCGAAGACCGGGAACCCGATGCGCATGAGCGGAATTCGGAGCCGCTCCGATGCTTGGCGCCCGTGCGAATGCGTGACAAGCAGGTCAGCACCGACGGCAAGACTTTCCAGATCGCCGAGATCGCCGATCTGAACCGAAACCGCCGGGACTTTCTCGAGAATTTTAGACCTGTCGGTCGTTGTGACGGCCGCGGCTATCTCGGAGCCGAGGCCAGCAAAGAAGGTCGCAAGTTGGAACAGCTGGTCTGGTTCGGCAGCGATGGCAATTTTCTTGCCGCCGAAATGGAAATGTCCGTCGAGCATCGCGTCCTGCAATTGCGCCCGGCGCCGGCGCACGCGGGCCGGTACCGCCGCGCCCGAAATCGCAGACAGCAGCGACACGAAGCGGTCCGTGTCCTGCAGCCCAGTCAGTGACTGGAACAACACGTAAGGCACGCCGGTCAACCCGTGCAGCGCTTTCGCCGGGCGGCGCATGTGCTCACCGATGGCGATGCATTGCATGGCCGTGCCCAACTCGCGAATGTCTTCGACGCTGGTGCCGCCGTATGTGGTCGCTACCCAGCGGTCAGGAACCGTACCGTCGAGCGAGCCTGAAATGTCGGGCAGAATAACCGGCTTGAGCCCAAAGCTTTCAACCATGTCCCGCATATGCTCGATGTCGGCGATAGAGAGGTTGCATCCGGGCAGGATTGCGATCTTCTTCGGGTGCCGCGCCCGTTCGCCCGAGCGCGTAATCCCTTCGATCATTGCGGTGACTGCCTTGGCCCAGCCCTCTTCGATCGCGCCGTCAAAATCCGGCGTGTTGGCCAGCACGACCTCCGTACCCGCAAGCTGTTGCGTGTGCTTCCGCATGATGTTGGCAATATCACCCGCGCAATCTTCGCCACGCGTCTCCACCAGCGCGGTCGTGCACACCCCGATCAGCGTTGGCTTCGTGCGGTTCTTGAGGTTGAGGATCGCCTCTTCCAGATGGTCGGCTGCGCCGAGGATGGTCGCCACCTCATCCATCGCCGTAGTCTGCAAGGGAATCGCTTCTTTGAAGTGCCGCACGAAGAGAACGAGCGCAAAGCTTGTGCAGCCTTGGCTGCCGTGGAACAGCGGCATCGCACCGTCGACGCCAAGAAAGGCAAAGGCGGCACCCAGCGGCTGCGACGACTTCAGCGGGTTGACTGCCGCCGATTTGCTCTGGGGAAGGATGCGGGCCATCGGTCGCCTCAACACTCGTGTGCCGTCGCGCAGGCGAATTCATCAAACAGGTACGCGGTCTCGTTCCTCGTGCACGGCAATTCGCCTATCAGCTCAGGCTGGCAATCCCACGGGGCCGGCTGGCGCACCTGAGACCAGATCGGATTGTGAATGGCGAGGTCGATCTGGCGTACGAGTTCCACCATGCCGTCATAGCCGGCATAAGGATGCTGGCGCTCCTGGTTGATATCGAGCCAGGGCGTCTTGGCCTTGAGCGCAATGAATTGCGTGCGACCGCCCGACAGCATGATATCGGCCCTGTGTTCAGAGAGCATGGCGTACAGCTCGCTCGCAGCCATGGATTCGAACATGTGCTTGTCGTGCTTGAGAACTTGTTTGATGCGCTCCTTGTCCTGCACCGTAGATTTCTTGATCGAGGTGCCGACGATCTCGATTCCGATCTCCATCAGCGCATGGACAACCGACCAGGACTTCACACCGCCTGTGTTGAGCAGCACGCGCTTGCCTTGGAGCCTTTGCCGGTAGGATTCGAGTTTCTTCCACGCGATCGCCTCCTGCTGCGCGATCAGCGTCTCTGTGCGCTCGAGGATCTCCGGATCGGCGCCCTTCCTCACCAGCAGCCTGACAAGGTTTCGAAGAGCTTGCGATGTGTCGGAGATGCCATAGAAGGAGCCCTCGAAGAACGGGATGTCCCAGCGCTCCTCCATCTTGCGGGCAAGACTGATCAGCGCGGTCGAGCACACCATCATTGCCGCCCGGGCGCGGTGCGCGGAAGCAATGTCGCGGTAACGCGCATCGCCGGGAATGCAGGCGCGCACCCGGATCCCGAGCCGATCGAGGAGCGGCTTTACAAGCCAGAATTCGCCCGAGAGGTTGAATTCGCCAAGGATGTTGATGTCGTAGGGTCCGGGGTCGTCGGGTTCGACCGTGCCGATGACATGATCGAGCAACGCCTCGGCGGCGAGCTTATTGCCGAGGTTCTTGGAGCCTGCCAGGCCAGGCGCATTGATCGGCACCACGGCCAAACCGAACTTTTCCGTGGCGCGTTTGCACACGGCCTCGATGTCGTCACCGATCAGCGCCGTTACGCAAGTCGAGTAGACGAAGATCGCCGGCGGCGCGTATGTGTGCTTGATCTCGCGGATCGCCTTGAAGAGTTTCCGCTCGCCCTGCCCCATCACAAGGTCGAGTTCGGTGAGGTCGGTCGTGAAGCTTGTCCGCCACAAGGTCGGCCCTGACGAAACCGCACCACGGTTGTCCCAAGAATTGCCCTCGCAGGCGAGCGGCGCATGGACCAGATGCGCAACGTCGGTGATCGGCTGCAGGACGATCTTGGCTCCGTCAAAGGCGCAGCCGCCGGCTGCCGCCCCTGGTGTCAGCGACTTCGAGCAGCCCTCCTTGCGCGCCTTGGCATCTTTGCCACGGTTCTTATCGCAGGCGGGCTCATCGAAGGCGTCCTTGATTTTGGCGCTGAGGGAGGACATTGCTCAGCCTCCCCAGTCCATTGGGCAAGGAATGGCCTCGGCGAAAAGCCGGCCACGGCTCTTAGCGCGTGAGGTCATAGGAATAATCCGTCACACCCGTCTCGCTCGTCTCGCGATCGAGTTTGTCGAAGATCTTGTCGAGGATCGTCGTCAGCACGCGCAACGCTCCCTGGTAGCCAAAGAGCGCAAAGCGGTGATGATGGTGCCGATCGAAGATCGGAAACATCAGCCGGATCAGCGGTGTTCCGGTGTCGCGCTCCAGGTACTTGCCGTAGGAATTGCCGATCAAAAGGTCCACCGGCTCGGTAAAGAGCAGTGAGCGCAGCGCCCACAGGTCCTTGCCCGCCCAAACCTGGGCAGCCTTGCCGAAAGGCGAGGATGCTAGCAGCTTCTTCAAATCGGCTTCCCATGCCGAGGTGCCATTGGTGGCGAGGCAATGGGTTGGCTCGCCGCCGGTCTCCATGACAAAGCGGGCCATTGCGTGAACGAAGTCGGGATCACCGTAGATGGCGTATTTCTTACCATGCAACCAGGATTGGCTGTCCGCCATGGCGTCTACCAGTCGGCCGCGCTCGAGGCGAATTGCCTCGGGAATCTCCTTGCCGGAAATCGCCGCGACCTCCATCAGGAATTCGTCCGTCGCCTGAACGCCGAGCGGATAGTGGAACGAGGCCGTCGCCTGCCCGACCTCCTCGCAATAGCCCAGTGTCTTTCGGGTGTTGTGATGCTGCAGCGAAAGCGTTGCCTCGGCGTTGAGGGCCTTCTTCACCTCGTTGATCTTCGTGCCCCCGTCATACATGCGGTATTCACCGTCCGAAGGCGTATCGAACTGGTCAGAGGCATCCTGGATCAATGTATAGGACACGCCCATTACATCGAGCAGGCGCTTGAGCTCCCGGTTGTTGCCGACGCAGAAGCCGTCGAAGCCCGGAATGATGTTGATGGTTCCTTCGATTTGCGTACGCTCCTGACCTTTCCAGAAGTGCTCCAAAATGCCTTTGACCATGTTGTCATAGCCGTCGACATGACTGCCAACGAAGGCCGGGGTGTGGGCAAAGGGCACGTCGAAGTCGCGCGGGACTGAATCTTCGTCCTTGGCGTTCTGGATGAAGCTGTGCAGGTCGTCGCCAATGACCTCTGCCATACAGGTCGTCGACACGGCAATCATCTTGGGGTCGTAGAGCTGGTAGGTGTTGGCGAGCCCGTCGACCATGTTCTTCAGGCCGCCAAACACCGCCGCATCCTCGGTCATTGAGGAGGAGACCGCCGCGGCAGGCTCCTTGAAATGGCGCGACAGGTGCGAGCGGTAATAGGCGACGCAACCTTGGCTGCCGTGGACGAAGGACATGGTTCGCTCGAAGCCGGCGGCAGCGAATACCGCACCCAGCGGCTGGCAGGCCTTGGCCGGGTTCACGACAAGCGCTTTGCGGGCGAGGTTCTTTTCGCGGTATTCCCACGTCTGGGTGAAATCGCGCTGATCGGAAATGATTTCATCGGGGTGCGGACATTCGAAGTTTAGCTTCTTCTCAGCGAGCATCTTTCTGTATTCCGGCTCGCGGAACAGGGGAGCGTGATCGAGAATTTTTTCAGCCGACTGCGGCATGATGATTACCTCTTTTGCATCTGGCTGCGCGGGACGGCAGCTCAGGACGTCAAGACGTTCCAGGCTCCGGCGGATCAGAGGCCGCGGGAGTTCACCGTCTCAGTGGGAGACTGGGGCTGAAGCAAATGTTTATTCGGCAGCCATCGCCCGCTCATCGCCCCGGCTTCTTTTCCAAGGCGCGTGGAATAGGTCCCAGACCGGGTTGTTAATGGCGAGATCCACATCACGTGCGAAAATGGCAAAGCCATCGTAGCCGTGATACGGGCCTGAATAATCCCAGGAATGCATCTGGCGGAACGGTATGCCCATCTTCTGCACCGGGTATTTTTCTTTGATTCCCGAGCCGACCAGATTTGGGCGAATCCCTTCGATGAATTTCTCCAACTCATAGCCGGTCACGTCATCGTAGATCAGCGTGCCGTTCTTCACGTAGTGGCCGGTGCGCTGATAGTCGTCGCTGTGGGCGAATTCATAGCCGGTGCCCACGATGACCATGCCGAGGTCCTCGTAGGCCGTGACGACGTGGCGGGGGCGCAGGCCGCCCACATAGAGCATCACGGTATTTCCTTCCAGGCGCGACAGGTACTTGGCGATGACCGCATCAACAAGCGGCCTGTACTTGGCAATGACCTTTTCGGTCTTCTCCTCGATTTCCGGCCCAAAATGCTTGGCTATGTTGCGCAGAGAGGCTTCGATCTGGGAGGGACCGAAGAAATTGTACTCCATCCAGGCGACGCCATACTTTTCCTCCATATGCCGACAGATGTAATTCATCGACCGGTAGCAGTGGATAAGATTGAGCTTAGCCTTCGGGGCGCGCTCGATCTCTGCGAGTGTGGCGTCACCCGACCAGTTGCCAACCACGCGCAGCCCTATCTCCTCAAGCAGTATGCGCGAGGCCCAGGCATCGCCGCCGATATTGTAGTCGCCGATGACGTTGACGTCGTAGGGGCCGGCCTCGAACTTGACATCCTTTTTGTCGAAGACCCAATCCCGGATTGCATCATTGGCGATGTGGTGGCCAAGCGACTGCGAGACGCCGCGGAAGCCCTCGCAGCGTACCGGCACGATCGTCTTGTCATACTCCTTGGTCTTTTTGCGAGAAACGGCCTCGGTGTCATCGCCAATCAGGCCGATAGGGCATTCGGACTGCACGGTGATGCCGTTGTTGAGCGGAAACAAGACTTCAATCTCGTCAATGATCTGTTCCAGCTTCTTGTCGCCGCCGAAGACGATGTCCTTCTCCTGGAAATCGGAGGTGAACTGCATTGTCCCGAACGTGTCGACGCCCGTTGTACCGACGTAGTAGTTGCGGCGCTGCGACCAAGAATATTGGCCGCAGCCGACCGGGCCGTGCGAGATATGGACCATATCCTTGACTGGCCCCCACACCACGCCTTTCGAACCAGCATATGCACAGCCGCGAATCGTCATCACCCCGGGAATGGACTTGATGTTCGATTTGACGTCGCATTCGGAAAGGACCTCGCTTTCCCCGCCAGCCTCGTTGCCGCTCTTTGCGACGTTGAGGTGCTTCTTGCGGCGCTTCGCCGCCTTGTCGGGATAATGCGACAGCACCTCTTCGATAAGCTTCGCATGAAGAGCACCGTCATTCTCGTATTCCCGGCTCATGAGTCCCCCTTTCAAGGTTGGGTGACGCCTCAAAGAATAGGCGCCGTTCTCTGCAAGGCGCGCCGATTCATGGCAGCGCTAATGTCACTACTGGGCCGCCGCCTTCGCCGCTTCCTTGGAGTGAAGCTCGGCAAGCATCTGCTCGTCGGTCTTCATGATGCCGAAGTCGAGCAGCATCTCCTCCAGCTCCTCCATGGTGATCGGCGTCGGGATCGTACCCTGGCCCGAATTGGCGTGGATCTTCTCGGCCAGAGCGCGGTATTCCCCTGCCTGCTTTGAGTCCGGCGCGTACTGGATCACCGACATCTTCCTGAGTTCGGCATGTTGGACGATGTTGTCGCGGGGCACGAAGTGGATGAGCTTGGAATTCAATCGGCCAGCCAGTGCTTCGGCCAGATCGAGTTCGCGGTCGGTTTGACGTTCATTGCAGATCAGCCCGCCCAGCCGCACACCGCCCGAATGGGCATATTTGAGGATGCCCTTGGCGATGTTGTTGGCGGCATAGAGCGCCATCATCTCGCCGGACATGACGATATAGATCTCCTGGGCCTTGCCTTCGCGGATCGGCATGGCGAAGCCGCCGCATACCACGTCGCCGAGGACGTCATAGGAGACATAATCGACATCGTCATAAGCGCCATTCTCCTCGAGGAAATTGATCGAGGTGATGACGCCGCGGCCGGCGCAACCGACACCCGGCTCGGGGCCGCCGGACTCCACGCACTTGATGCCTCTGTAGCCCACCTTGAGCACGTCCTGGAGTTCGAGGTCTTCCACCGAACCTTCCTGTGCGGCGAGATCCAGGACGGTATCCTGAGCTTTCGAATTCAGGATCAAGCGTGTGGAATCGGCTTTGGGGTCGCATCCTACGATGAGGATTCTCTGCCCGAGGTCGACAAGGGCAGCGAGCGTATTTTGGGACGTGGTGGACTTGCCGATGCCGCCTTTTCCGTAAAAGGCGATCTGACGCAGACCTGACATAATAGCTTTCCTTCCTTCGTTCTAATCATCGCGACTGCCCGCGACACAAGTGCCGATAGGCAGCTCGTGCCGCCTCACACCAAGCATCGCAAAAAGCGTACCAGCGTGATCGGCCGATCCCAGAAAAAACTTTGTCATTAAATTCCAGCCGCTTAGACGGCGGCAAAACGCGCGAACGGGCCTTTCAGGCGTCTGTCACGGACACGACAAAGCCGACACAGATTGTCGTGCGCCATCCAAACCGCCGTGTGTCGAGCTCGAAGCGGGAGAATGGGGAAGTTAGCCCAAAGCTGATGGCGAGACCATCGGAAGACATCGGCTCTTGTCTTTCCAGCCTGCCATTGATCGGGCGGTCGCTGGATGAGCAGGAGCCTGGGGCTTGACCGCGGCGCGGGTAGTTCAGGCAGGCTTACAGAGCGGGAACGCCGGCGGCCGATAGACATCCGCGCTTAACCTTTCATAGCCCGTCTACAAGTTGGTTCCGCCGACGCGCTATATGGAAGCCAAATAATTCAGTAGCTTAGCCGAGAGCATTGATTTTTTCAGAAAGATACGTGTTATACGCGTACGAACCGCCGAACCCATGGTCGGCGCCCTCATGCGCGTGAGACCCCGTTGTGGGCGAGGCTCGCGACTGGCTGCACGATCCTAGCCGGCCTGCTTGCCATTGAGTTTGGTCCCGCCGCGGTAGGCTGCGGCATCAAGGGCAACATCAGCTACAACACTGGCAAGAAGATTATCACGTTCTTGGACAGGAATCTTACTGGGAGACACGCATCAACAGGCGGGCGGGCGGGCTTCGAGAGGTTAGTGTCGCGGCAGCTTGCAGATCTGCCCACGGGGCCGCCACGATCGCAAAGTGTGTACAAAAGCGCCCTCTCTGCCGAACTGAACAGTGCTCACGGCCATAGCCTCGGATGAGCCCGACTGGCTTGACCTCTGCATGATGAGAGCAGCTTTTACACCAGGTGCGCAGCACATGTCTTTAACGAACGCATCGTCTTCAAGAATATAGAGAGCAATTCGGAAAACCGAGTAGTTGGCGGCGAAGCTAGGAGAAGGTATACACCACCCTCTTGTTACCCCAGAGTAGAACGTGCAGCTGCGGCAAGACGCGGGCTTCGAACCACCTGTCGATGTCACCTTTTCTACCAGCGATTCCATGCGCATCATATTCCGTCGGACTCGACAGAGACGTCTTCATTACCACGGCGGGGCGGCGTGTGATTGCCGGGTTGCAGACAAACCTCGCCGCGACGTCTTTGGGACGAGTGGTGTCGGCACCGAATCCCTATCATTTAGACTAGCCAGCTTGGGGAGCGCCGTCAGACCGCCAGACCGGAAGAGGAGGCTTCGCGCCAACTTGTGCCAAGAATGTTGGACCGTGCGGAACCGCTGGGGCGGCGCTCAACTCTGGCGCAGGATGAAGCGTCGATTGGGTGAATGAATAGGGCGCGCGTTCGACGGGTAGAGGGAGGCAAATCGCTGGATGTCTGCCGGATCAACGTCAACCGGTTCCATCGCCACCATCCACTCGACGTTTTCGGTGCACGGCGGCGTCGTCAGTGAGCCCTCATAAGTCCAATAGCCAAGCGAGGCTGGCAGAAGCCAGTTGGGATTCACCTCGTCGATCGTCACCTCCCCATTCGGCAGTTCGGGAAAGGCCGCAGCAAGGGCAGCAAAGCTGGCATTTGTCGCGCCGGGCGTTAAAAAGACGCCCAGCACGCCCAGAGTACCACTTTGCGTGTCCTTGTGAACGAAATGCACCTCCATCGGGAAGCTCTTGCCCGCCACGTGATGTTCGCTTGGCGCATGGAAATGGAACTGTACCAGTTCGTAGACACGATCGCTGCGGGTCAGCGTGCTGCCTTGTGGCATATTGATTTGAATGGTGTGGCCGTTGTTCACCATATTGCCGCCGCCCTTGTGCCAGCCGATGGCGATATGCGGGATATCCGCCTTGACCGCGCTGTTGATATTGATCGGCGATTGCTGCGTGCCGGCAGAGCATACGAAATTTTCCTTATCCAGATCAGCCCAGTGCTCCGGTCCGACCGGACCGGTGTACCCCCAATGGGCACTGGTCGCTTGGGCGGCTTGAACGCAAATCCGGCATGCGCCGAGCGCAACCAACCCTTTGATCAGGTGACGACGATACATATTACTTTTGCTCCTCTTGCGAACTGATGTTGGTGGCTGCCCTAATGGACGCGTGATGGCCAATCGGCGCGGCCAGTATTGTCCTTTGCAACTGATAGATGCCCGCATGCCTTGGCGTGCTTTCATAAGTGCGGCTGCCGTTTCTCGGCTGGCCGGCTTCTGCAGCCCGCAACGGGAGCAGTTTCAACCAGCTAAACGATAAAAAATTTGAGCAGACCAGCGCTTGACCCCCGCCGCAAAGGCACAGGCGAAGGTGATCACTGCGCGGCTGCCGTTCGCGCCGGAGGCCGCATCGCTATACTTTACACTCGCTGCCCAAGGAGACGCAGGCGACCCTAATACGTTTTCATCGCTACTCCCGACGCAGCCGACCCACGCCACGAAAACGTTGCTATATTTCACGTTGGGCCAGTGAGGAAATCGATCTTCTTTATGGAAGGCATTTGCGCAATGGATGCATTCCCATGCTGACAGTCGTGCGTCAGGCCGGACAATGAGATACATCGATAAGAGCTGGACAAGGATGAGGGGATGACGTGCTTGCGACGGAGCAGGTGGGGCGAGAAGGCCAGTTCTTGCGGATTTCAACTTTGCGTGACGACAGCTCATCGGAGTCAAGGTGACACACGCCGGCAGCGGGGTGTCCGGGCGGTTTCCAGCCGCACAATCGCGAGACCGCTGACGCGAACAAAGCTCGGCTGTACTCGGCACGCGAAGAGAGCCTGCCAAGCCGTTGGAGCCCGGCCTTCCGGTGCGACGCAAGCCGCAGACTAGACCGCCCTCTTGTTACCCCAAAGCAGAACGTGCAGCTGCGGCAACACGCGGGCTTCGAACCACCTGTCGCTAGTCACCCTTTCGACAAGCCATTCCATTCGCATCATTATTCCGTCCAAGTCGACAGAGGCGTCTTCACTGCCAGGGCGCGGCGGCGTGTGATTGCCGGGTTGCAGATAGATCGGAAGGTGCGGATATCTCGCCGCGACTTCTTTGGCGTAGGCATAGTCACTCTCGTCGAAAACGACGAGCTTGAGCACGATTTGCGGCTTCTCTTGCGCCGCTTCGAGGCATGCATCAAACGCAGCCCAACGGGTGGTCATCTCGCTGGACGGCGGCTTTGGGCTAAGGGTCAGCACGTCAAGATCCGCAAACCACTCCCTCACCACGGAACCCTGCGTTTCCAGTGCAAAACGATAGCCCTCGCGATGGCCGCGTTCTATGAGGGGACCGAACGGCTGAATGGCCGGGTTGCCGCCTGACAAGGAGACCATAACCGGCCTGCCGCCGGAAAGCGCATGGACGGTTTGCCACACGGCATCGATCGGCATCGGTAGCCATTCATGGCGATACTGATTGTCCACCGCGTGAAGGCTGTCGCACCATGAACAGCGATAATCACATCCGCCGGTTCTGATGAACACCGTCGGCAAGCCGATGAGCACGCCCTCGCCCTGGATAGTCGGCCCGAATATCTCGCTCACACGGATTGCGGGATGCATGTCGGTCACGGACGGTATTCCGCCCAAGTTTTCGGTGTTTCGCTAACGCGCACGGCCGCGGTCTGCGGCAGACGTGCCTTGCACCATTCATAGAAATGTCTGGCCAGGCATTCCGCCGTGACCTTCTCATGTCCCAGCACGTCGTTGAGGTGCCGATGGTCGAAGCTCTCGTCAATGTAGCGTTTGAGCGGCGCCAGATCGTGATAGTCGCGCACGAAGCCGTGGGCGTCCAGTTCCTTGGCCGACAGCTCCACTACGACGACATAGTTATGCCCGTGCAGGCGCGCGCATTGATGGTTGGGAGGCAAGGAGGTGAGCTGATGCGAGGCCGAGAAGTGGAATTCCTTGGTGATGTGGAACATTACGCGCGCCTCCTGCGCAGCGCCTCAAGCCAGAAATCGGCGTCCTCGTAGTCGGTGGGATCAGCGTGCCCGGCGAGATGGAACGCTTCGCGCCGCTCGACGCAGGTCCCGCATCGTCCGCAGTGACGCACGCCGCCCTTGTAACAGGACCAGGTCTCAGCAAACGGGGTGCCGTATCTTGCGCCATCCGCAACAATGTCAGCTTTTCCGAGATTCACATACGGTGCATAGAGGCGTATCTGCGCATAGCCGTCGAGCGCGCGGTCTTGCATTGTCTGGAAAGCTTCAATGAAGGCCGGACGGCAATCGGGATAGATGAAATGGTCCCCACCATGCACGGCCGCCGCCACCGCTTCGGCGCTGTGGGCGGCGGCGAGACCGAAGGCGATTGCCAACATGATGGCATTGCGGTTCGGCACCACCGTAATCTTCATCGTGTCTTCGGCGTAGTGGCCGTCCGGCACGTCGATACTGCTAGTCAGCGCTGAGCCGGAAAGGCCACGGCCAATTTCGCCGATGTCGATGATCTGGTGCGGGACCTTCAGTCGCTGCGCGCAAAGAGCGGCGAAGCCCAATTCCTTCCTGTGCCGTTGGCCATAGTCGAAAGATAGAAGGCCGGTGAGTTCGTGCTCCGCTGCCACCATGTGAGCAAGGGAAACGGAGTCCAATCCGCCAGAGCAGACGGCGAGAGTCTTCATCATTGGTATCCTTGTTTTGACCGGGTAAGGCTGCGACCGGAGATTTCTCTGCGCCCCCACTACTCCAGCGACTCAGTTTTGTGAACCGGGAGAATTTGCGCTCAGCCCGATTGGAACGGGAGTGCGTCGCGTCCAACACGCGTGATCAATAAAAGTTGAGCGCTTCAGCAGTTTGTTTCGCATCGCGCCAACTTTCGCAATCTGCTGTCGGATCGTCGACTTCGAGACAAGGTGATGTTCGGCCGACATCGGCTGACTCTTAATTAAGCCGCAGAACACATGTTGGCTTTCTGGCCTTCGCTTGTGCGGTTGGCACGACAATTGACATTCTAATTGTGGGGCGGCACACCCCGCCAGCCGAAAGTGGCAGTGAGCTCCTTCAGGCGCAGGTTGATGTGCTGATTATTCGGCGATTTTCCGATCTCGAACCAGAAAGCGAGGGCGACATGGATGCCAGCAAATTTGACATTGGCGACATCCGCCTGGAGAACCCTGCGCGGCGCGATTGAGGCCGCAGGCGAGCCTGCTCTACCTGCCGCCCTACAGTCCCGACTTCAATCCGATTGAGAACGCCTTCGCCCAACCTAAGGCGCTGCTGCGAGCAAAGGCCGACCATCAAGGCTCTATGGGACTGACGTTGCCCCAGCAGTTTTGAGTTCGTTTCCGGCGTGGGTTGTGCCCTGCTGGGCGGGTGAAGCGACGGGCGCTGGCGCGGAGCCTTTGGCATAGCGCAGCGCGAGCGACCGTCGCGGATTGAAGGTGCTGGCGAACTTGGCCGGGGTCTGCCAGGCGATTTGGGAGTGCGGCCGCGCGGTGTTGTAGTCGGCGTGCCACAGGGCGATGGCTACGCGCGCCTGAGCCAGCGAGGTGAACAGCGTCTCGTTGAGCAGTTCATCGCGCAGTCGGCCGTTGAAGCTCTCGATGAAGCCATTCTGCATCGGCTTGCCGGGCGCAATGTAATGCCATTCGACGCGGTTCTGATCCGCCCAGGAGAGGATGGCGTTCGAGGTGAACTCGCTGCCATTGTCGCTGACGATCATCCTGGGCCGGCCGCGCTAGTGATGAGCCGGTCCAATTCGCGGGCAACCCGCATGCCCGAGAGAGACGTATCAACGATGAGTGCCAGGCACTGTCTCGTGCAGTCGTCGACGACGGCCAGGATGCGGAAGCGGCGCCCGTCGGTGAGCTGGTCCGATACGAAGTCGAGCGACCAGCACTCGTCGGGCCTCAGCGGCACCAGCATTGGCGCCCTGGTCCCGATCGCCCGCTTGCGGCCGCCACGGCGGCGAACGGCGAGCTTCTCCTCCCGATAGAGCCGGAACAGCTTCTTGTGGTTCACGACCAGGCCCTCCCGCCTCAGCATCACGAGAAGACGCCGGTAGCCGAACCGGCGACGCTCCTGCGCGATCGCCTTCATCCGCTCGCGAACCTCCCGGTCGTCCGGCCTGCTGGTCTGGTAGCGAACCGTCATGCGGCAACAGCCGATGGCTTTACACGCCCGCCGTTTGCTCATCCCGAAGCCTTCCTTCAGGCGAGCGACAGCTTTCCGCTTGGCGGCGGGCGTCACCATTTCTTTCCCACAAGGTCCTTCAACGCGGCATTGTCGAGCATGGCGTCGGCCAGAAGCCGCTTCAGGCGCGTGTTCTCGTCCTCCAGCCCTTCAGGTCGCCGAGCCTCGGTGACATCCATCCCGCCGAAGCGGGCCTTCCAATTGTAGATCGAGGCGTCGCTGACCCCGTGCTTGCGGCACAGATCGCCAACCGATACCCCGGCCTCGTGTTTCTTCAAAATTCCGATGATCTGCTCTTCAGAGAAGCGGCTGCGTTTCATGTCCTGATCCTCTGGATGGGCCAGAACGAACTTCAAACCGGATTAGATCAGAGGGGCAAGGCCTCGGCGCGGTCGTCGACCTCTTCACCCCAGCCGAATGTGCCAACTACTTCAAAGCCGCAGGATATGACCTGGATCAGATAGGACGTGCTCCAATGGTTTACACCTGACAGGAGTCCGGCCCCCACAACCGTTTCGCAATGAGGAGCAGCGCTGCCGCTGCTCCTCCAATCACACGACGGATTCACGATGCGGCAACTCGAGCCATGATTTCGGATCGAATGGCCGATGCGGTGTATAGTGAGGCATCCAGCGGCAAATCCCCAAATGCCAGTTGACACAGAAGATAATTAGCACCTGCCTCTTCCAGCTGATCAAGGAGAGCTTTTCGGACAGAATCTGCCGTTCCCACGACGCACAATTCACTTTCAATTGCTGCATCGAAGTTCAAAGGCAAGTTTGGTGGAGTGGAAATGGCATTTAGTTCGTATAGAAATTTGAAGCTATTGAGCCATCGTTCATAGGCAGGTGCTGCGAGCAAATACGCATCTGTTTCAGAACGCCCTATCACCACCATTCGGAGCAATCCAAGAAATGGCGCTTGCTGGCCAATGTCAGCATCGTGAATTCGGGCGGCGCGGAACGCGTCGGTAACGCTGCGAACAGAAGTGGAAGGTCCGACGCAGGCGATGTTTGCCCCATTCGCAGCGGCCCAGCTAGCCGGCTCGGGTCGATTGGTGGCGATCCATGTCGGCGGATGGGGATATTGGTGAGGTCTCAACGTCAGCGGAACATCTTTCAACTCAAAGTGGCGGCCCTGATAAGAAAGCGTCCCGCCTTTCATCGCATTGATGAGAATCTCACTGGCCTCCGCATACTGTTCTGGTGCTGCTTCTACAGCAACCCCGAAGTATCCCAATTCAGTGGGAGCAGAGCCGCGCCCTATGCCGAGTTCAAGCCTGCCGCCGCTCAACTGATCAAGCATGCAGATCTCCTCGAAGGCACGCAGCGGATGATAGAGCGCAAGTAGCATTACCATGGGACCAACACGAAGACTGCGGGTTCGCTGGGCGACGCTCGCTAAGAACAAATTCGGTGATGGACCTCTGCCATGCGGCGTACAGTGGTGCTCGGCGAGATGATACGCATAAAAGCCATAGCCATCGCACGCTTCTGCTAGGCTCAGCCGATCTGCATATTGTTGTGCGATGTCATCGCCGTTTTCGTCCAGATGATCGAAGATGCCGAAGGTCAGGCCCGAAGCGGAAATTTTCTTCAATTAATTGTTCTCCAAATTACCTATTATTTATTCGCTAATCATCATAGCTGGCGACATATCAGCACCTATTACTTGGCGCTTAATGTGAATTGACTTAATGCTTGTGCACACCGCGATTCTTCTTAAAGCTCATACAGACGCGTTTGGCGGCAGCAAGGAATTTGTCCATCTGCTCTGTGGTGCCAATGCTGACGCGAATACAGTTCTTCAAATCTACGTCAGGAAAGCTGGCGATGAGGATCGCCTGCTCTTTCAACGCGGCTTGCCAGCATGAGCCCTCCTGTCCCGCCGGCACACGGGCCAGCAAAAAGTTTGCGTGGGAGGGTGTTACGGAAAAGCCAAGTTGCAACAGCGCCAGGGTCACTCGCTGTCGTTCATGCTTGATGTGCCTGTGGTTCTCTTCGTAGGCGTGGCGATGCGCAAGAATGCTTTTCCCGACCGCCTGCCCGATCACGTTCATGTTGAAGACATTCTGGATGTTGCGCAGCCTGCCAATGATTTCTGGGTGACCGAAACCGAAGCCGACTCGCACGCCAGCAGCAGCATAGCTCTTTGAAAAAGTCCTCAAGATCAAAAGATTCGGATGTCTATTGACGAGGCGCAGGGCATTGTCGGGTGCGAAGTCAACGTAGGCCTCATCCAAGACGACCAAGCGATCTGCTTGCTCCACAAGGCGTTCGATTTCGGCCACCGGCACGAATGTTCCGGTCGGATTGTTCGGATTAGCCAACAGAATGAACTTCGCGTCTTTTGCGGGGCCGGACAGCAGTTTTTCTATCGGCAGGGGATGAGCTTCGCTCGATGCGATTTCGAGAAACTCGGCACCCTGCAACATGGCAAGTTTACGGTTGAACGAAAATCCGGGCGACAGCATCGCCACTCTATCTCCTGGGGCGAGGAAAGCTCTGTAGATGAGTCCGAGCAGCTCCGACGAACCGTTGCCGGCAATCACCTGATCTTTGGAAAATCCGTAAGCATCGGAGGCAGCTGCCCTTAAGCTGAGATTGTCGTCTTCCGGATAAAGATACTGGTGTTCGATCGCAGCAATTGCACTTTGCATTACGCTCTTCGGCAACGGAAACGGGTTCTCGTTCGTATTTAGCTTAACGCAATTTGCATCCGTCGCTGGTCCGTTGGACGAGAGAGCATCTAATTTGCTGGCCACCGGCGAAAAAAGCGAAAGCACGGTCTTCAGTTTTGCATCGCACATGTTCTTCTCCGTTTTTCAGTCCCGCAGGGCATGTGACATGAGGCAATAGTTGATCGTGACTTGATCGACGTTCGGCTATATCAGCGCTGCCTTCCCACCCTGGTGGGGATCGCCGACCACGGTTTGGATTTGACACCGGCAAGCTGTCGAGAACCTGATGACGACCCAACGTGTGGCCGACGGCCGATTCGGCGCAACAGACGGTGTTTCAACATCGCATCGTCCTCAAAGCCGCATGCAGGGCCTGCACGACAGCCCGTCTCCAGCGCCCGCAGATAGGTGGAAGCCGAAGTCTTGCCGAACCTCAGTTGCTCTGCCACCTGGCCCACCGGACTGCCCTGTTTATGGGTCAGGCGCAGGATATCTCTGACGCTCGTTCGTCTTGCTTGCTTCCGTCTTGGCATGGGCTCTCTCGGTTTGCTGATGAGAGAGCCAAATACCGGCTCATCTGAGCATGAGACGCAGGCCTGACGATATGGAGCGTCGCTGTGGCGCGCGTAGCCAAGAGGGTTCGCCTCGGTGGCGGGGCATGCAAGACGGCGCACCTCCTTAGCCATCCTGTCCCATCGTCTCAGATCGTGAGGCGCACCTTATAGTCGGTGAGGAGATCTTGCAGGGTCAGGTTACGCCCTAGCGCTTAAGGTTGTTGGTCGCACCGAGCAAGCGCGGGACCTGTCGACGGACAACAGCGGTGCCACTGCCGGCACTAGGTCGTCCAGCATCGCAGTGAACCGCGTACGTAGTATTTTGTCGTAGGCGGCATTCTGGATAGCCGGATACGGGCTCTTCACCCGCTGCACCACCGATTGCGGGATGATGTCGCGAGAAACATTCACGGATTTCGTGAAAAAAGTGTACCCGCCGAAGAGCCCCACTCGCGGGGGCGGTGCAGCACCACCTCGGTGTCACTGCTCGTGTTCATGCGATGGACTAGGCCGGCCAGCTGTTGACGCAGCTCGCGGTAGTTGTAAGTCTCACCCGTGTAGACGAGCACCAAGTCAGGTCGGCCATCCTCCTGGAGCATCCTCGGCTGACGGCCGCCCTGGATATCGATGATTGCCAGGCGGTGGTGTCCCAGCGCCGCAGGCCCGCCGATCCAAGTCCCCTCGTCGTCCGGACCGTGGTTCGCTATGGTGGCCGTCATATCGGCAAGCTCCCTTCGCGCATCGGGACCTCCGAGGTCTCGATTGAAGTCGATCCATTCACAGATGCCGCACAGGTTATGTCGCCGCATTTGGGGCGAAGCAGATATAAGGCCAGTGGGAAACCATCGAGGCAAAGTGACGGATCTAGCCCAGCTACGATCCGCATCCGACATTGTCGGACATCGGACAGCACCGCGATTCGCTGCATAGGAAGCCTGGAGTCGCGATTTCCCTTGGGGGAATCAGCGCATGAAAGGAGAGCTGGGTCGTGTCTGCCGAAATGAGAAATTGCTCCCCCTTATTGCCTCACCGAGGAATGTTACCCAGCGCGATAGACGGACATGCCCTACCTCCCCCCGTTGCAGCTGAGGGAGATAGGGGCCAGCTCTTCATTCAACCCTCATGGAGGATGATCAGCCCAGCCATTTCCATGCGCCGGCCTTCACAAGCCGTGCACCATTCAGGTTCTTTTCCTTGAAGCGCGACGATCCTTGTCAGACGTCGCAACACTTGCTGCCGAGAGCACGAGCTCTTCCTCGAGCATGCCTTGATCTGCGCCTCGAACGGCTCGCACATGCTGGGTTTCAACGACTTCGCAGAGGTTGATATTCTGCAGTGACTTCGTCTCGCTGCTGCACGGCATTGACGCTGGGAGCCATGCTCGCGTGGCGCAATTGTGCTGAAGCCGGTGCCCACGGCAACGTTTCTTAACCCGCCCCAGATCCTGGCGTTTGGCTATTTCCGACATTCGTGTCCGGCTTCGGACAAAGGCCGGGTTTGCCGAACGGAGTCGCACCCAATTTCCAGTGCTGCTTGAGCAATAATATCGACCGGCATTACTGCACAACACGAAAGTTGCTGCAAAAACCGAAGTGAACCCAAGGCATCGGGTCAATTGGCATGGCGCTTGCGACTCGGTCGATAGAACGCAGTCAAAATCACGGTTGCAGACCATGCCTACCTCTCAAAGCTCGATAAAGCACGCGAGCGAAATTCCCCGTCTCCGCGGAAGCTCGTCGCCTTTAAACGTGCCTGCTCGGGGGCGGTCTTGCACAAGACCGGTCCGAGGCAACCACGCCAAGGCGCGAGGCTGCCGGAACTGTCGACCGAAGTCGATGCCGCTTCAGTTTAACCGAAAAATGCACCGTACCACTTTGGCCTGGGAGCAAATCAATGACCGACAGAAAGAACGTTCCTCTCGTGACCTTTCGCACGCGTGTTCGCGATGAGTCGATCGGGGGGCCAAATCCTTATCGGTGGGAGAACAAGACCTCCGACGATTATTTCGGGGGCAAGCGCGTCATCCTGTTCTCGCTGCCTGGCGCCTTCACCCCGACCTGCTCGACCTTCCAACTGCCCGATTTCGAAAAACTCTATGATCAATTTCTGGAACTGCGAATTGACGCGATCTACTGCGTCTCGGTCAACGATGCTTTCGTCATGAATGCGTGGGGAAAGTCCTTGGGGCTGCAGAAGATCGAGCTGATCCCAGACGGGTCGGGCGAGTTCACGCGCAAAATGGGCATGCTGGTCGCGAAGGACAATCTGGGCTTTGGCATGCGCTCCTGGCGATACGCCGCTCTGATCGACGATGGCGTGGTGGAGCAGTGGTTCGAGGAGGAAGGCTTCTGTGACAACTGCGAGACGGACCCCTATGGCGTTTCATCCCCGCAAAACGTTCTCGACAAACTGAAGGCGGCGGCATGACCCAGAAGTGGCAAGTCTCACACAACCCAAGCACACACTAGAGCATCCTCGGCAGATTACGGTTCAACATGCATCTCTCAGCAAGCCTGCTTCAACGCCAGAAGCAACGTATGGTCTTATCGCCTCAAGCCATTGAAGCTATTCGCTTGCTGCGATTGACGCATACTGAACTCCATCAGCTCGTGCAGCAGGCACTCGAGAGGAACCCCGTTTTGAAGCCTGACCCGTTTGACGACGATTCGCCGCTGTCAGGGGTGGATCAGCGGAGCAGTCAAAGCAGAAGCGAAATCGGCGAATCGCCCATTGGCGGGCCGTCTGGCGGGCGCGGGCAATGGAAGTCGCAACGCAGTAGCGGCAACGATCGACCTGCCGTCGAGGAGTTTACCGCCCACACCGAAACATTGCACGACCATGTCGCCCGCCAGGTCGCCCTCACCCCGTTCACCCCCCAGGAGCGGCTGATTGCCGGACAGCTCGCCGCCCATCTGGAGGACACTGGCTATCTTCAGGTAAACCTTTTCGATCTGGCCAGGAGGTTAAACGTTCGGCAAGCTGATGTGGAACGGGTCATCGGAATCTTGCAGCAATTTGATCCGCCGGGGATTTTTGCGCGAACTCTCAGCGAATGCCTGGAGATTCAGCTGCGCCAGCAAGACCGGTTCGACCCGGCTATGGCAGCTTTGGTCGCCAATCTCGAGATGCTTGCACGGGGGGATTTTCAGGGATTGAAGCAGCGTTGCGGAGTCGACGAGGAGGATCTCCTCGACATGAGGAACGAAATCCGCGCGCTCGATCCCAAGCCTGGAGACCGGTTCCAGTCCGGGACGCCGGAAACCATCGTACCGGACGTCTGGGTAATGCCCAAGTCCGAAGGTGGATGGCGGGTGGAGCTTGATCCGGCCACGCTGCCCAAAGTGTTGATCAACCACACCTATGTCGCCGAAATCTCGCAGCTGACCAATCAAAATCCGGAAGGCAAAGCGTTTCTCGACCATTGCCAGGAAAAAGGGAACTGGCTGATCAGCTGCCTCGAGCAGCGCGCTAAGACGATCCTTAAGGTTGCGACCGAAATCGTGCGCCAGCAGGATGCCTTTTTTACACACGGCGTCGCCCATCTGCGGCCTCTCTGTCTCAAAAATGTCGCTGACGGGATCAAAATGCACCAGTCGACGGTAAGCCGGGTGGCTTCGAACAGGTACATGTTAACTCCGCGCGGGGTGTTCGAGCTGAAGTATTTTTTCACAGCGACAATCGCATCCTGCGAGGGCGGCGACGCGCACTCCGCCAAATCTGTCCGCCATCGGATCAAGGCAATCATCGCCGAAGAATCGCTCGACAAGGTACTTTCCGACG
Source organism: Mesorhizobium sp. M1A.F.Ca.ET.072.01.1.1 (assembly GCF_004023325.1). Taxonomy (NCBI): domain Bacteria; kingdom Pseudomonadati; phylum Pseudomonadota; class Alphaproteobacteria; order Hyphomicrobiales; family Phyllobacteriaceae; genus Mesorhizobium; species Mesorhizobium sp. M1A.F.Ca.ET.072.01.1.1. The sequence continues at coordinate 85,061 of NZ_RZSF01000001.1, forward strand.
AAGACATCGTTGCTCAGCTCAAGCAGACCGGCATCAATGTCGCTCGCCGTACCGTCACCAAATATCGCGAGGCGATGAACATCCCTTCCTCCATACTACGGCGCCGCGATAAGCGTTTGTCCGCAGCTGCGATCAAGCGAAGTGACTAACCGGCATTCCTGGTCGGCGAGAGGCGACTCTCAACTTCCTCCGGGCCGAAGCAGCTTTCGAAGTCCTGGCATTCCCGACAACTGGGTGCAGTGCATGACGAAAAGCCTTCGGCCTCACACAGCTTGCGGTAAAAGTACTTTTTCCATTTCATGTTTTCTGTGTTGCCTGCCGCCAGCGCGGGAAAATGTCTGGCAAGCAGGCGGCTGAGCTCAGCGCGATTTGAGAGGCCAAGATCCCGCCAAAGATGGTCCGTGCGCATCGCACGCCGGGCGATGATCTTGGCCAAGCGGCCGCTCGCCGGGTCGGCCGGCGCAGCATGCGCTAGCAGCAGCCGGCGTAGCAGCTCCTCTTCCAGTTCCGGCTCGGGCTCGCTCAACTCCTCCAAAGCGAATACGCTGCTGGAGGTAGACGGGAAAGTTGCGGCCAAGACATCACGCAATTCGACAGACGAAAGGCCTGTCCCCTCCGTCGCCAACACCTCGCCCGCCTGGACCTCCTCAAGCGAACGTGAATGTACGCAGGGCAGCACATGCTGATCGAAGCTCCTCCCTAGCTCGGACCCACGCCATTGCGCGCTGGATAGGCAGCCATCATCGTAACGGCCGGCTTCAGCTTCCGGCATGACAAAGCGCCTTGTTGACCGCAGGGATGATCTTGTCGCCCCAGAGCTCGATCTGGCGCAGCATCGTCTTTTGGTCGAAGTCGCCCAATTGAGTCTGAACTGCGATCTGGTCCGGTTTCAAGATATCGATCTCTTCCAGCAGGCGATCAATCACGCGATTTACGCTGCCAATCGGCAAATTTTTGCGCATGGTCTCGAAGGACAGATCCTGCTGGGTCGGTGTCTCCTGCAGCAGGTAGCCATCGTGGCTCTGTTGGCGGCGCTGATGCAGGGCTTCAGAAAGCCGGCGCTGGAAGCGGGCATTGTCGAGATAGCTGTTGATCTCCAACTCGTCGTGGCTGGCATAGCAGCAGCGCAGCAGCGATATCTTGACGTCGGTGACGTTCTTTTCCTCGGATGCCGCCGCCCTCTCGACTGATTCACGCAGTGTGGTCAAAGTCTCTAAGCCGTCGTGGAAGGCTGTGACAAAAAAATTGTGCCCCTCGCGGTAGGCCCGAGCCATCCGTGCGGCTCCGCCAGCGATCCAGATAGGCGGCGTCGGCTGCTGGACTGTGCGGACCGAAATCGCTGTTGGGGGGATCTTCTCATACTGGCCGTCGTGTTCGAAGACGTTTTGGTTGAGGCCCTTGAGAATGATGTCCAGGTATTCCGAAAAGACGGCCGGCGCCTCATCGATGTCCACGCCGAACCGTTCGAACTCGAACTGCTGGTATCCCAAGCCTACGCCGAGCTCGAGACGGCCGTTCGCAACGATGTCGGCGAAGCCGATCTCGGACAGCAGGCGCTGCGGTTGGTAAAGCGGCAGCACGCAGACGGCAGTGCCCAGGCGAATCGTGCTTGTCAAGCCGGCGCAGTGCGCCACCATCATCAGCGGGGATGGTATGAGGCTGTAATTGTTGAAGTGGTGCTCAGCAAACCACGCGGTGTTGAACCCAGCCTGCTCCGAAGCGACGGCCTGTTCGATGGAGTTGCGGATGACGCTTTCTGAGGATTGGTGATAGCCACGCTGGGCGGCCAGAATGAAAGTGGCAAATTCCATGATTTCTCCTCGTTATAGACACGTCAGCCGACCGGGAATGTGCTCGGCATGCACATGCTTGGATCTCAAGCACCTCAGGTGCGTCGTGGAGCCGAGGCTTCATAATGCTCGGCCGGTCGCCCTGCGAAGGCCTGGCAATTAACCTGCGGCCTCCGCAAAACATTCGTCATAGAGTTCGCTGGCGTTTCCCGCATCACCGAACGAGGTCCAGCCGCCGTCCACGTAGAGGATCGAGCCGTTGATGTATGAGGCGTCAGACGAAGCAAGGAAGAACGATGCATCTGCGACGTCTTCTGGCCGTCCCATCCTGCCCATGGGGATGCGTCGTCCGATTGCTGTCAGGTCGATGCGGCCGGCTTTGGCCAACTGAGCAAGTGCGGGCGTGCGGATGTGGCCAGGAGCGACGGTGGCTGTCCGAATTCCGACCGGCCCGAGTTCGGCCGCCATGCAACGGGTCAGCATATCCATCCCCGCCTTGGAGGCGCCGTAGGCATGGCGCGGCGCGAACGGCAGAAAGCTGTCGATCGACCCGAGATTGAGGATCACGCCGCCCGGGCGCATAGCCTTGATCGCTTCGCGCGCGCAGGTGAAGGCGCCGGTAAGGTTGACATCCAGGACGTGTTCGAGCTGTTTCGACAGTTGCTCGATCGCAGGCACAATCCTGTCGGCGGTATCAGCACTATTGACCAGAACATCGATATACCCGAAGCGTCCCCTCAGTTCTTCGAACATCGACACCACATCGCTCTCGACGGCCACGTCCAGCGATTTCGCCAGATGCTTGCCGGGGAGCGATGTAGCCAGCTCTGCCGCTGCAGTGCCATCTTTATCAGCAATCACGACGGTGTCGCCGTTCGCGGCAAAGCGGCGAGCGACGGCCGCGCCAATGCTTTTTGCGCCACCGGTGACGAGCACGATTCGCGCATCTGTGCATTCGGCCGGACAGGAGAGCTCGGCTTGGAGCGCACCATCCACCGGCGGGTGAGCATCCCCCGGCTGGTTGAATGACATCCAGCCTCCGTCGACTGCCAGCACCGAGCCGGTGATGTAGCGCGCCTGCGTGCTGCTCAGAAAACGCACGACCCTGGCGATCTCGTCGGGGCGAGCCAAGCGCCCCATCGGCACGCGGCGGCGTATCGCCGCGAGGTCCATTTTGCCAGCGCGTGCCAGTTCTGTGACCATTGGGGTGCGGACGGAGCCCGGCGCCACCGCCGTGACGCGGATTCCTCGCATAGCCCACTCGCATGCAAGGGACTTTGTCAACGAGATCACGCCAGCTTTCGAGGCTGCGTAGGCGTTGCGCCTGGGATTGCCGACCACGCCCGCCATCGAAGCCACATTGACGATCGCACCGCCCGGCTTCATGCGCCGCGCCGCTTCCCGGGCCATAACGAATGGCCCAATAAGGTTCACTGTCACGCCGCGTCGGAAGGTATCGACAGCGGTGTCGATGATCCTATCCATCGTGGGTCCAACCGCCGCATTGTTGATGAGGACATCGATTTGCGCGAACCGTGCTTCGACCTGGCCGAAAAGTGAGAGCATGTCCTTCTCTCGCGACACATCGCACTCCAGACCGACGTGCGGCGACCCGAGATCCCGAGCCAGTTCAACCACACCACTGCCCGGAAGGTCCACCGCAACTACAGTGTCTCCGTCCGCGGCAAGGATATCGACCAGGGCACGGCCGATCCCGCCCGCAGCGCCTGTGATGATTACGGTGCGTGCTGCCAGTTTCACGAGAGCTTCTCCACGATGACCGCTTGTGATCTCAGCCCATCAACCTTGGGCGGAATGAAGGGCCGAGCCAAATCGTTGCAGTGACCGCCAGTTGCGGCCCCACACAGATGTCGTTCCCGTAGGGCGCTCATCCTCCATTTCTACCCACTTATGCAGCTCCCAGTTGGGGACCCTCGACGCCATCTTGGTCGGTGGGGATGTGACCCTTGAGCAACTGGTAGATGGGATCGTCTGGATGTTGTGCTCCAATCGGCTGTCGCCGGCCGAACCTATCTGCCTCAAGAATCGCTGGCGGGATTTGCTCCTCAACCCAATCGTAGACGACTGTCCGTTCCGCAATTCGCCACTCGTCCTGCCTCTTCTGAAACAGATCGCAGTAACGGCCGCAAAGCAGCGTCTGACGTATTTCTTGGTCTGTATCCGGTCCGCGTTGCAGCGCGGTGAAATAGCTCTCGACCGCGGCCTCTGCTGAACTGATGAAGTCGATCAGGCTGTTCGTGATTTGATGGATGTTACGGTGCCCCGGCAGACCGAGAGCAAATTGGATGAAGTCCTCTGCCGGTCCGCAATAGGGACCGTGCCTGTCATACGCTTCGGGCCAGTATGCGCTACGCAGCGCCGCCTCATCGGCGCGGTCTATCCCGCGGCAGTACCGATACAGGCAGTTGCGGATCGCCTCTCGGTCACGCAGTTCGGTAATTTTCGCGTGGTCGACAGGGTCTGTCGCGAATTGTATGATTGTTTTATCCTTCCCGATGCCAGTCTGCACTTTGCGTGTGTCTCTCTCTACAACTGAGTTAGCGGGGGGCTCGTCAACTTCCAGAGCTTGTTCGGGGCAGGCTCGTACCCCTTTTGAGGCAAGCAGTTGCTCCCCATCGGCAACATCAATATCACCGGGCAAGATGTAGCCGGCGTCATCAAGCTTGAAGACTCTCGGCGCCCGCGCCCAGCAGCGCGCATGACCCTGGCATCTGGCTTTATGTACGACGACACGCATAGCGAACTCCAATGTCGTTGGCTGAAACTTCAGGACCAGTCCAGGATCAGATTCTCGATCCCGAACACATGGCCGCCGAAGGTGATAGGTTCAGTCCCTGTCTTGATCCGAAAGGCTGGGATGCGCGCCAGCCACTCCTCCAGGCCAATGACAATCTCCCGCCGGGCAAGGTGTGAGCCAAGACAACGATGGGGACCATAGCCAAAGGCAGCGTGCCGGTTGTCCTCGCGCGCCAGATCGATCTCATTCGGGCATTCGAATTCCGCCGGGTCACGATTGGCAATCATCGTGGCACAGGAAACATAGTCTCCCTTGCGGATCGGCGCGCCTTTGAAGTCGACATCCTTCGTTGCCACTCGGATCATCTGAATGGTCGAATAGGCGCGCAGCAATTCTTCCGCAGCGACGGCAATCCGGTCCGGTTCGCTTCGTAGCAATTCCTGATCTTTGGGGTTGCGCGCGAGATGGGCCAAGTCGAAGCATATGGCTGCTGAGACCGTGTCGAGTCCCGCGACGAACACAAGCACGCCGATGCCACGGACTTCTTCGTCACTGAGCAGACGACCCTCGACCTTTGCCTTCACGATGAAGGTCATGAAATCATCGACCGGCTCCTTGCGGCGCTCGGTGGCAAGTTCGTCGATGAAGGCCACGATCGTCCGGGCTGCGGGTGGTCGTTGCTCCTTATCGCCGTGGAGCAGATCTCTAGCCCAGCCGACAAATGTTTCTAGTCCGTTGTCCGAAAGCCCAATAAAGCGAAGGAAGATATTGACCGCGAACGGAACTGCAAAATCCTTCATGATGTCGCAGCTCGTGCCTGATGCGGCGATCCTGTCGATCAGCTTGATCGCTCGTTCCCGGACAGCCGGCTCCAATGCCATTACCCGCTTTGGCGAAAGCAGCGGATTGAGCAGTGAGCGAAAAACACCGTGGAATGGCGGATCGAGCTCAAGCGGGATCATCGGCCAGCTCTCGCCGAGCACAGAGGCGAAGATGCTGCGATGGCTGGAAAACGTTTCGGTGTCCTGCAGCACCCGGCGCTGGTCGCTCGCGCGAGTGATGACCCAGGTACCCCGACCGTCGCGCGTGTTGCTGGTTGAATAAAAGATCGGAGGCCCGGCATGAACGCAAGCAACCGCTGCATGCGGATCCCCGTTAGCGGTCGGCAACATGCCGGGCGACGTAAACAGGCTGAAGTCCCTCACCATTTCGGGCGGGACATGATCTGGAACCGGCCGCGATTTAACCGCGCCAGAATCGAGAGACCGTTCATGAGATGCTGTCGGCATTTGCATGCAATCGTTGGTGCAAGCTCCGTGCCGAATTCGTCTTTCGATAATCCTTGCCGTTTGCTGGGCAACAGGTGGCGCCTGCGCTGACTTGCTGGTCGGGATTGCAACATTCTTGTCCAGCGTCGGACACAGAATGTAGAAAGCTAGACACCGACTTGGAGCAACTCAACTGGTGGGATCGCTAGCTGTGGAGCCTCAACAGGTTGTCCTCGGTTAGAGCGAGGCGACTGATAGGTGTTTTGGACTTTAGGCTCCCGTGGGGACGGTGCCAATTGTATC